>JAGPCN010000091.1 GCA_018058035.1 Fuscovulum sp. | reverse complement strand
CCTCGGGCAGGCCGGTCAGCATCTTCAGTGCCGCGACACACTGGCCCGGCGCGGAAATGTCGTCCTCGGCACCCTCGACCGTCTTCACCGCAACGTCGGTGATCGCGCCGATGTCCACCCGCTTGCCGCCCACCACGAATTCGTTCCGCGCGATCTCGCGGTTCTTGAAGATGCGCTCGACCGTCGACAGGTAGAATTCGGCCGTCATGTCCATCACGGCCAGGTATTCGTCATAAAAGCGGTTGTGCGCGTCATGGTCGCTGGCCTCGCCCCGCGCGACCCGCAGGATCTGGTCCGAGAAGGCCTTGGAATGCCGCTCGGCGTTCATCGACACAAAGCCCGCCAGCTGCAAGAGGCCCGGATAGACCAGCCGCCCAGCCCCCTTGTACTTGAAGCCGACGCGCTGGATCGCCAGATGCTCCAGCTGCCCCATCGTCACCCGGCGGCCAAAGTCGGTCACGTCGGTTGCCGCCGCATCCGGGTCCACCGGACCGCCGATCAGCGTCAGGCTGCGGGGCTGCGCGGTCGGGTCCTCGGCCGCCAGATAGGCCGTGGCGGCCAGCGTCAGCGGCGCGGGCTGGCAGATCGCGATCACGTGGCTTTCGGGGCCAAGCGCGCGCATGAACTCCACCAGGTACAGCGTGTAATCCTCGACGTCGAACTTGCCCGCGCTGACCGGAATGTCACGCGCATTGTGCCAGTCGGTCACGAAGACATCGGCATCGGGCAAAAGGCTGGCAACGGTCGACCGCAGCAGCGTGGCATAATGTCCCGACATCGGGGCCACCAGCAGGATCTTGCGCGCCATCGGCGGGCGGCGGCGGACAAAGAACTGGACCAGGTTGCCGAACGACTTCTCCACCACGGTCTTCACGTCGACCAGGTGGTCCTGCCCGTCCGGCCCCACGATCGACCGGATTCCCCAGTCCGGCTTGGTGATCATCCGGCCAAAGCTGCGTTCCGTCACCTCGCCCCAGGCCGCCATCATCGGCAACAGCGGGTTCATCGACATCGCGAACATCGGGTAGCTGGCAAATGCGCGGGCACTGGCCCCCAACCACTCATTGGTGTTGCGGATGCTTTCCATCACGTCGTAGGTGGCCATATACTTCATGACGTCTCCTTCGGGCGGTTCCCGGCAAATCAGCCGCGGCCCCCCCAGACCGGCGACACGAATGCTGCACAGCAGCAACGATAGGGGGGAACGCTTAACATGGCAACTGAATCCGAAGACACCGGGGTGCGGCAAGAGAGACTAAATGCCAATCTCGGCCGTCTGGAAGAGTTGTCGAAACGCCTTGCCACCGCGTTAACGCACCGCCGCCAGGTCGATCCTTCGCTGCACGGGCCCGCGCCGGACGTCTACATGAAGGCCGCCGCGGCCTACCTGGCCGAGATGATGCAGAACCCCGCCCGCGTGCTGGAGCATCAGGTCAACTACTGGGGCAAGACGCTGAAACACTATGTCGAGGCGCAGCAAACCCTTGCCAAGGGCGAATTCAAGGCCCCGCCCGACCCCGGGCCAAAGGACCGCCGGTTCGGCAATCCGCTCTGGGACACGCACCCGTTCTTCAACTATTTGAAACAGCAGTACCTGCTGAACTCCGAGGCGATCACCACCGCCGTCGGCGACATGGAGCAGCTTTCTCCCGAAGACCGCCGCCGGGTCGACTATTTCACCCGCCAGATCGTCGACATGTTCAGCCCCACCAACTTTCTGGGCACCAACCCGGATGCGCTGGAAAAGGCCGTGGCGACCGACGGCGAATCGCTGGTGCAGGGGCTGGAGAACCTGGTCCGCGACATCGAGACGAACCAGGGCGACCTGCTGGTCACCCTGGCCGACAAGGAGGCCTTCCATGTCGGCCAGAACATCGCCACCACCCCCGGCGCGGTCGTCTACCGCAACCGGATGCTGGAGCTGATCCAGTACACCCCCACCACCGAAAAGGTCCACAAGACGCCCCTGCTGATCTTTCCGCCCTGGATCAACAAGTTCTACATCATGGACCTGAAGCCCGCGAATTCGCTGATCAAGTGGATCGTGGACCAGGGCTTCACCCTGTTCGTCGTGTCCTGGGTCAACCCCGATGCCTCTTATGCCGGCACCACGATGGACGACTACATCCGCGACGGCTATCTGCGCGCCATGGCCGAAACCCGCCGCATCACCGGCGAAAAGCAGATCAACGCTGTCGGCTACTGCATCGCCGGCACCACGCTGGGCCTGACGCTGGCGCATCTGCAGAAGGCCGGGGACCAGACCGTCAACTGCGCCACCTTCTTCACCACCCTCGCCGATTTCTCGGACCCCGGCGAAGTCGGCGTGTTCCTGAACGACGACTTCGTCGACGGCATCGAACGCCAGACCGAACGTGACGGCATCCTGTCGCGGTTCTTCATGTCGCGCACCTTTTCCTTCCTGCGCTCGAACGACCTGATCTATACGCCCGCCATCAAGTCCTACATGCTGGGCGAGGCGCCGCCCGCCTTCGACCTTCTGTACTGGAACGGCGACGGCACCAACCTGCCGGCCCAGATGGCGGTCGAATACCTGCGCGGCCTGTGCCAGCAGGACGGCTTCGCCAAGGGCGAGTTCAAGGTCTTCGGCAAGCCGGTCAGCTTGCGCGAGGTGCAGGTGCCGCTCTGCGCCATCGCCTGCGAAACCGACCACATCGCGCATTGGAGGGGCAGCTTCAACGGCATCAAGCAGATGGGATCGACCGACAAGACCTTCCTCTTGTCCGAATCGGGCCATATCGCGGGCATCATCAACCCGCCGTCCAAGGGCAAGTACGGCCACTACACCAACCCCGGCCCGGTGGCCGGCGACCCCGAGGCCTGGCTCAAGGCCGCAACCCGGCAGGACGGCAGCTGGTGGCCCCGCTGGGGCGCCTGGCTGGCCGAACGGTCCGGCCCCATGGTCAAGGCCCGCGTTCCGGGCGACGGGGCAGAGGTGCTGGCCCCGGCCCCCGGCACCTATGTCGTGGCCACGCCCGACCAACCGGCCGCCTGAGCGCCCGACGATTCGCGGCTGACGCAACGTCAGGCGTTTGCCCCGGCGTCCCGCTTCGCCGCGCCCGCGCGCTGGCGTCCCGGAGGGCGGCCGAAAGACCTTGGCACGCCTCGCCGCTGCCGGGGCCCCGGCAGTTAATCCAGCATTCCCAAGCCCTTCCGGCGGGCCCCGGCCGCACCCGCAAAGGGCGAGCGTCATTCCGCCGTCATGCGCCCATGGTAATGCTGCATTGCAGAAACCACCTTGATTTGCTGCACTGCAGCATGTATATATCTGCTCATGAAACGCGCCGAGACAGCGACGCCAGGAGAAACCGAAATGACCAAGACCCCCGACTTCACCAAAGTCATGCAGGACATGATGGCCCAGTTCCCGGTCGACGCCTCGGCCTTCCAGAACGCCTTCAAGACCCAGGCCGCCTTCGCCGAGAAATTCTCGAAAGTGGCTCTGGAAGCCGCCGAGAAGTCGACCGAGATCACCTCGAAGTGGACCAAGGACGCCATCGCCAAGCTGGCCGACGTGTCGAAAGCCAAGGCCGAGCCGACCGACTACACCAAGTCGATGACCGACTTCGCCTCGGCCGCCGCCGAGATGGCCGCCGAGAACATGGCCGCCTTCGCCGAAGTGGCCAAGAAAGTGCAGATGGAAACCGTCGAGCTGATGCTGGCCGCCGGCAAAGAAGCCTCGGAAGACGCGACCGCCGCGGTGAAGAAAGCCACCGCCGACGTGACCGCGGTTGCCAAGAAGGCCGCTGCCGCCGCCAAGTGATCCTGCGGGATCAAGGCGTTAGCCGTTCCTCCCTGTCGGCGTGACGCCTTGGGCGGGCCCTTCGCGGCCCGCCCTTGCTTTTTGTGCCGCACTGCCCCTAAGCTTGCTGCAAGCGCAAAAAACCTGGGGAGGGGCCGCGCATGGCCGACACCGACAAGCCGCTGCTGATCAAGCGCTACGCCAGCCGCCGCCTCTACAACACCGAGACCTCGGATTACGTCACGCTGGAAGACATCGCCGGCTTCATCCGCGCCGGGCGCGAGGTGCAGATCGTCGATCTGAAGACCGGCGACGACCTGACCCGCCAGTACCTGCTGCAGATCGTGGCCGAGCATGAATCGAAGGGCGAAAACGTGCTGCCCGTCGACGTGCTGACCGATCTGGTCCGCAGCTATGCCACCGGAATGCAGTCGGTGATGCCGCAATTCCTGGCCTCCAGCTTCGAGATGCTCCGCAACAGCCAGGCCAAGATGATGGAAAACCTGGCACATTTTCCCAACCCCATGGCCGCCGTGCCGGGGTTCGAGGCGATGCGCAAGCAGCAAGAGGCGTTCCTCAAGACCATGATGGGCGGCATGGGCACCTGGGGCGGCACCGGCCCCGCGCCCGAGGCAGGGACCCCGGGCGAAAAGGCCGACGACATCGCCGAGATCAAGAAGCAGCTGGCCGAACTGCAGTCGAAGCTGTCAAAGCTGTAAGCAATGGCCGAGGCGGAAGGCCGCGTCACGCTTTGGGGGATCGAGGTCTTTCTGGCGGCCGCAGAAGAGGGCGCGATTTCCGCTGCGGCGCGGCGGCTGGGGGTAAGCCCTTCGGCCGTGTCGCAGCAGCTGACCGGGCTGGAGACGGCGCTTGGCGCGGCCCTTCTTGACCGCTCCACCCGCCCTATGACGGTCACCCCGGCCGGCGCGATGTTCCGCCGCCACGCCCAGACCATCCTCAACGCCGCCGATGAAGCCCGCGCCGAACTTGCCCTGTCCGACCTGGCCGGGCTGACAACGCTGCGCCTGGGCATGATCGAGGATTTCGAGGCCGACGTGACCCCCCGCCTGCTGTCGGGGCTGGCCCGAGAGTTGAAGGGCTGCCGCTTTCTCTTGGAAACCGGCCCGTCGCACAGGCTGCTGGACCTGCTGGAATCGCGGGCGCTGGATGTGATCGTGGCCACCGACCTGCCGTTCGAGACTGCCGACCCGCCCTGGCGCGAGGTGCATCCGATCCTGCGCGACCCCTTCGTCGCCGTCGCCCCGCGCGGTTGCAGCATCTCGGACCTGCCGCTGATCCAGTACACCGCCCGCCACCTGATCGGCCGCCAGATCGCCGAACACCTGGCGCGGCAAGGGGTGAAACCGGCCTCGCGATTCGAGCTGGACAGCTATCACGCCATCCTGGCGATGGTGGCCGCCGGCGCCGGCTGGGCGATCCTGACGCCGCTGGCCCTGCATCAGGCGCGCCGGTTCCGCGAGGCGGTCGAGGTGCAGCCGCTGCCCTTCGCGGCCTTCGACCGCACGCTGTCGCTGTCGGCGCGGGCGGGGCTGCTGCGCGACGTTCCGGGGCAGATCGCGCAGCAGCTGAAAGGGCTGATCCAGGAGGACGTGGTGGCACCGATGCGCGCGGCGTTGCCTTTCCTCGGCGAAAGCCTGCGGGTGCTCTGACCGCTCTTCGTTCGACTTCGTCTCCTCATCGCGCGCGCGCCCTCCGACGAGGAGACGCAGTCGAACGAGGAGGATGCCCTAGCCCTTCACATCCGCCGCCGCGCCCACCAGCGCCGCCGCGATGAAATCCAGCTCCGCCAGCGTCAGCCGGGTCGGCAGGCGCACGTCGCAGGCCCGCATCAGCATCGCCCGGGTCTGCGGCAGGTCCGGCACCTCGCCCAGGAACTGCCAGTTCCAGAACGCCCGGGCATTGCCCTGCGACAGGCCAAAGACCTGGACCGAGACGCCCCGCGCCTTGGCAGCCGCCTGGAAGGCCCGCGCCTGATCGTCGCTCCAGTCGCCCGCCAGGTTGAACTGGATCGAATCCGGCGCCCGCTGTTCCGGCGCCAGCGGTGCCGGCACCGCCAGCCAGGGGCTGGCGTTCAGCTGCGCCGCCACATGGTCATGGTTGGCGCGGCCCTTCGCCACCCGGTCCGCCACCAGCGGCAGTTGCGGCCGGATCACCGCCGCCGACAGGTTCTGCATCCGCAGATTGTACAGCGGCAGCCTGTTCTGCCAATGCGCACAGGAATTGCCAAGTCCCGGATGTTTCTTCCAGTTTTCCTCGTAGGCGCCCGACATGATGATCGCCCGCGCGGCAATCTCGGGGTCGTCGGTGACCAGAATCCCGCCCTCGCCCGCGTTCACCAGTTTGTAGGACTGAAAGCTGAAGCAGCCGACGCGGCCGATGGTGCCGATCTTGCGGCCGCCCCACAGCGTGCCCAGCGAATGCGCCGCGTCCTCGATCACCGGCACCTGCGCCGCTTCGCACAGCGCCATGATCGCATCCATGTCGCTGGTGTGCCCGCGCATGTGGCTGATCATCACCGCCTGCGCCTGCGGCAGCTTGGCGGCAAAATCCCGGATGTTCACCCGGTAGTCCTCGCCCACCTCGACCAGCACCGGCTCGCACTCGGCATGCACGACCGAGGACGGCACGGCGGCAAAGGTGAAGGCCGGGATCAGCACCCGGGCGCCGCGCGGCAGGTCCAGCGCCTTGAGCGACAGGAACAGCGCGGCCGAACAGGACGATACCGCCAGCGCATAGCGCGACCCCATCAGGGCGGCGAATTCGGACTCCAGCAGCGCCACCGGCGCATCCGAGGGCGCGGTGTAGCGGAACAGGTCGCCACTGCTCAGCAGGCGGTCGATCTCGGCCCGGGCCGCCTCGGGGATGCCTTCGGCATCGTAGACATTGGGGGCAGCGATCTGTCCATCGGGCGCCATGTTCAGCTTTCCTGAAAGTGTCCTTCAGAAAGCGTGTAAGCACGATGCCGGCAGGACGCCAGTGCCAATTCCGCCGCACGGCCGGAAACCGCCGGTTTCCGCCCACCGCCTGCCCCCGCGGCTAGGCCTTCTGCGCCGACCGGGCGGCGATCCGCTCCAGCGTCTCGGCCAGCTCGTGCCAGGCGCTGCGGGCCATCGAGCGGAACACCAGGATCTCGAAGGCCACCGCTTCCGTGCGCAGCAGCACCATCGGCAGGTGGTTCAGCCCGCTGCGGGCCGCACGGCCCGGTGGAAAGGCGGCCTCGCGCAGGTCCAGCGCCACCAGACGCGCCAGCGCGGCAACGGCAGCGGGGCCGTCCAGCCGAAGGGTCGCCCAGCCGTCGGTCTGGTCGGTCACCGCGGCGCCGTCGATCACTGGCGCGGCCGCGCCCAGCACGAAGGCCTGGTCGCGCCCGGTCCAGACGATCCGCGCGCCGCCCTTGCCGGCGGCCCAGGTTCCCGGCTCGGGGAAGGTCAGGCCCAGCGTCTTCAGCCCTTTGGCGGCCGCCTTCGCGCCGCCCGGGAACAGCGCAACGCAGGTGATCGGGCCGGGGTCGACCAGCGTCAGGGTGGTTTCCGCCAGCGTCAGCGGCGCCACGTCCAGCGGGGGTTTGGCGATCAGTTCAGGCACGCAGCTTCCCTCCCTCCGGGTCGTGGAACACCGGGTCGCAGACTTCGCACAGCACGTCGATGCCGCGCAGGTGGTCGACCAGGCGGATGGTCTGGCCATGCCGGGCGCGGCCATCTTTCAGGAAGCCCAGGCCCAGCCAGGCCCCCAGCGTCGGCGACCAGCAAACGCTGGTCACATAGCCCTCGTCATTCTCGCGCTCGACCGCGAAGCCGGGCTTGAACAGATGCGCCCCCGCGGTGATCGGCCCCTGAGCCTTCAGGCCCACCAGTTGCTCACGGTCAGGCCCCCAAAGACCGGGGCGCAGCGCGGCGGCCTTGCCGATGCAGTCCTTCTTGGCCGACACCATCCTTTCCATGCCGATGTCGAAGGCCGTGGTGCGGCCGTGGATCTCGGCATGGGTGATGAAGCCCTTCTCGATCCGCAGGACGTTCAGCGCCTCCATCCCATAAGGGCCACCGCCCATCGTCTCGGCCCGGGCCACCAGGTCGCGGAACAGCGCCTCGCCGTAGCGGGTGGGAACGGCGATCTCGTATCCCTCTTCGCCGCTGAAGCTGATGCGGAACAGCCGGGCCTGAACGCCGCCCAGGGCCACAGCGGCCACCCCCATGAAGGGCAGGTCGATCGGCTGGCCCAGATAGCCCGCCAGCAATGCGCGCGCCTTGGGCCCCGCCACGGCGACCTGCGCCCAGGTTTCGGTGACCGAGACGAAGCGCACCTTCCAACCGGCGCAGAACGCCTGATGCACGAAATCCAGGTGCCGCATCACCAGGCCGGCGGCGGCGGTGGTGGTGGTCATCAGGAAGTGGTCTTCGCCCAGGCGCGCCGTGGTTCCGTCGTCCAGCACCATGCCGTCTTCGCGCAGCATCAGGCCATAGCGCACACGGCCCACCGGCAGGGTGCTGAAGGTGTTGGTGTAGACGAAATCCAGAAAGCGCGCGGCATCCGGCCCCTGGATGTCGATCTTGCCCAGGGTGGACACATCGGCCACGCCGACGGCCTGGCGCACCATCTGCACTTCGCGGTTGCAGCTGTCCAACCAGGTCGTCTCTCCCGGCTTGGGGAAATAGCTGGGCCGGTACCATAGCCCCGCCTCGATCATCGGCGCGCCCCGGTCGCGGCTGGCCTGGTCGCTGGTCAGCAAGCGCTGCGGCGCAAAGCCCAGCCCCCGCCCGCCCGCGCCCATCGCAGCGATCGACACCGGCACGAAGGGCGGGCGGAAGGTCGTGGTTCCGGTCTCAGGGATGCCCCGCCCCGTCGCATCGGCCAGCACCGCCAGCGCCGCCACGCTGGAGTTCTTGCCCTGGTCCGGCGCCATCCCTTGCGTCGTGTAGCGCTTCATGTGCTCGACGCTGCGGTAGTTCTCTTGCGCGGCCAGGCGCACGTCCTTGACCGTCACGTCATTGGCAAAATCCAGCCAGGCCCGGCCCTTGCCGGTCACCACCTGCACCTGGCCGGGGCGATAGGGCGCGTCCTCGGCCTCGGGCAGGTCGACCCGGGCGGCCTTGCGGCCCAGGTCCTTGAGCGCCGCCTCGGCCGCCGCCTTGCCCATCGCCAGCGCGCCATGGGTCGACATCGAGCCGTTCGCCGCCCCCACCGCCACCAGACCGGGCACCGCGCCCTCGCTGGGAACAAAGGCGGCCAGATCGCCCGACCACCTTGGCCGACCGTTCATGTGGCAGGTCAGGTGCAGCGTCGGGTTCCAGCCGCCCGACATGGCCAGGCAATCGGTCTCGATCCGGAACTCTTCCGTGCCCTTGCGCACCGTGATTTCGCGCAGGGAATGGCGGCCGCGGGTGTCGACCACCTCGGCGCCCAGATGCACCGGGCAATCCTCGACCGCGCTGGCATCCGGGCGCGGGTCGATGATCGCGGCCACCTTGACGCCCGCCGCCATCATCTCGCGCGCCGCCGCGCGGGCGGCGTCGTTGTTGGCAAACAGCGTCACCCGCTGCCCCGCCGCCACGCCATAGCGGTTCAGATAGGTCCGCAGCGCGCTGGCCATCAGGATGCCGGGGCGGTCGTTCATCGGGAAGGCGATGGGGCGTTCCATGGCGCCCGAGGCCAGGATCGCCCGGCCCGCCACGATCCGCCAGAAGCATTCGCGCGGCAGGTTGGGGCGCGCGGGCTTGTGCAGGCCCACCCGCTCCAGCGCGCCAAAGGTGCCGTGGTCATAGGCGCCGGTCACCGTGGTCCGCGTCAGGATCCGCACGTTCGGATGGCTGCGCAACTCGGCCTCGGTCGCGGCGGCCCAGGGCTGCGCCTCCAGCCCGCCGATCACGCCGCCGTCTGACAACAGCCGCCCTCCCAGCATCGGGTTTTCGTCGGCAAGGATCACATCGGCTCCCGCCCGCGCCGCCGTCAGCGCCGCCATCAGCCCGGCCGGCCCGCCACCGATCACCAGCACGTCGCAAAAGGCCCAGGCCTTTTCATAGGCGCCCTCGTCATGGCGGCCCGACAGGCTGCCCAGGCCCGCGGCGCGGCGGATCAGCGGTTCGTACAGCTTCTCCCAGAAGGCGCGCGGCCACATGAAGGTCTTGTAGTAGAACCCTGCCGACAGAAAGGGCGAGACCAGGTCGTTCACCGCCAGCAGGTCGTGGCGCAGGCTGCCCAGCCGGTTCTGGCTGCGCGCCTCCAGGCCCTCGAACACCTCCTGCACAGTGGCCCGCACGTTGGGCGTCTGGTTCTGGCGGCCGATCACCTCGACCAGGGCGTTGGGTTCCTCGGAGCCGGCCGTCAGCACCCCGCGCGGGCGGTGGTACTTGAAGCTGCGGCCCATCAACCGCACGCCGTTCGCCATCAGCGCCGAGGCCAGCGTGTCGCCCTTGAAGCCCAGGTAATCCTTGCCGTCAAAGCGGAAGCGGACAGGCCGGGTGCGGTCGATCAGGCCCTTGCCGTCGAGTCTCATGCCTTGCGCTCCGCTACCAGTTCGACGCCCGAAATCTCATGCGTCACCGTGTTGCGGGTGACGACCAGCCACTGCGCGCAGCCCTGTTCATGATACCACAGGTCGCGCATCTGCCCGGCCGGGTTGTCGCGGTTGTGCAGATAGTCGTCCCAGGCCTGCATCGGGGCATCGGCGGCAGGGCGGACCAGATAGTCATCCGACCCCGAGTAATAGAACTCCCGCCGGTCCCGTTCGCCGCACAGGGGGCATTTCAGGCGCATGTCAGCTCTCCTTCCGGGCGGCGGCAAAAGGGGCGCTGCCCCTCGCGCGTGCCGCGCTCACCCCGGGATATTTCAGGGACAGAAAATGCAGTCAGGCGAAAGTCCATTTTCTGTCTGAAAATATCCCCGCCGGAGGCATCCGACATCAATGCAGGGCGCGCCATTGCGGTTTACCTCAATGCAGGTTGTGCTGCGACCCGGTGCCTTCTTCATCCAGAAGATGCCCGGTCGCGAAACGGTCAAGGCGGAAGCGGCGGGCCACCTCGTGCGGCTGGTCGGTCGCCATCAGGTGCGCCATGCACCAGCCACTGGCCGGCACGGCCTTGAAGCCCCCGTAGTTCCAGCCGCAATCCAGATACAGCCCCTCGACATGCGTCTTGTCGATGATCGGGCTGCCGTCGGGAGACATGTCCATGATGCCGCCCCAGGACCGCAGCACCTTGGCGCGGCCGATCATCGGCATCAGCGTCATGCCCGCTTCCATTACATGTTCCACCATCGGCAGGTTCCCCCGCGCGGCGTAGGAGGCGTAGAAATCCAGGTCGCCCCCGAACACCAGCCCGCCCTTGTCGGACTGGCTGATGTAGAAATGCCCCATGCCGAAGCTGATCACATGGTGGATCACCGGCTTCAGCCCCTCGGTCACGAAGGCCTGCAGGATGTGGGACTCGATCGGCAGCCGCATCCCGGCCATGGCGGCGACCTGCGACGAACGGCCGGCGACCACGATGCCCACCTTCTTCGCCCGGATCGCGCCGCGGGTGGTCTGCACGCCCACGACCTTGCCGCCCTGCACGTCGATGCCGGTCACTTCGCAGTTCTGGATCAGGTCCACCCCGCGCCGGTCGGCGCCGCGCGCATAACCCCAGGCCACGGCATCATGCCGCGCCGTGCCGCCGCGCGGATGCAGCAGGCCGCCGTAGATCGGAAAGCGGGTGTTGTCGAAATCCAGGAAGGGCAGGTGTTCGCGCACGCCCTCGCGATCCAGAAGGATCGCATCGTCGCCCTGGTTGATCATCGCGTTGCCGCGCCGGGCAAAGGCATCGCGCTGGCCGTCCGAGTGGAACAGGTTGATCAGGCCCCGCTGCGAATGCATCACGTTGTAGTTCAGCTCGGCCTCAAGCCCCTCCCACAGTTTCAGCGAGTGGCTGTAGAATTCGCTGTTGCCGGGCAGGAAGTAGTTCGCCCGAACGATGGTGGTGTTGCGGCCCACATTGCCGCCGCCCAGGTAGCCCTTTTCCAGCACCGCGACATTGGTCAGCCCATGGTTCTTGGCCAGGTAATAGGCGGTCGACAGACCGTGCCCGCCGCCACCGATGACGATGGCGTCGTATTCGGCCTTGGGGGCGGGGTCGCGCCAGGCGGGCCGCCAGCCCTTGTTGCCGAACAGCCCCTCGGTGATGACCCTCAAGCCGGAATAGCGCATGGTCGATCCTCTTCTGTCGCCGCCATCTGACCGCGACATGCGCGGTTATTCAAGAGACCGCCGGGGATTCCGCGCCCGCCCGCGACACCCGATGTCGCGGACTGCCCACCGCGACATCACGGCACCGGCCCCGCCCGGAAGTCCTTTGTTAACTTCCGCCCGGCAGGATGCCCCGCCGAATCGCCGGGATGCCCTTGCCGCCACGATTCACCCTCAGGTTGCAGCCGGTCGTTCCGGTTGCCCGATCAATCGGCGCGGAACCCAAAGACCGTTTCCAGGCCACCTTATTGTCCGGGGTGGGCCGCGCGCCTGCCACAATTCCGCCCGATCCCACCCGCTATCTGGCTACGGGAAATCCTGTCCTTCGGGGCAGGAGGATAGGGTAACGTGAAGGGCAACGGAAAATGATGATGGTTCGTCCGGCCGCGACGAAGCGGCCCCTGGTGCGAAGGATGGTCTCCTTTGCCCGCGACGAAAGCGGCGTGATGGCCGTCCAGGTCCTGTTCTTCTTCTTCATGATGCTGCTGGTGGGCGGCGTCGCGGTAGACCTGATGCGCTTCGAGGCCAAGCGGGTCGAGGTGCAGCAGACGATGGACCGCGCCACCCTGGCCGCGGCCAGCCTGGAAAACATCCTCGTCCCCGAGGATGTGGTGAACAGCTACTTCGACACCGCCGGCCTGGCGGCGGAACTGAAGGACATCACCGTCGTCGATACCGAGAACGGCCGCCGCGTCCGCGCCCTGGCCACGGTGAATTCCGACAACTACTTCATGTCGATGATGAACGTGCCCTACCTCGAGGCCGACAGCCGCAGCCAGGCCGAGCAGATCATCAACGACATCGAGATCATGCTGGTGCTGGACGTCTCGGGTTCGATGGCCAGCAACAACAAGATCAACAACCTGAAAGTCGCCGCGAACGACTTCATCGACACCGTCACCGCCAACGACCCCGAGGGCCGGATCTCGATCGGGATCGTGCCTTACAACGCCCAGGTCCTGATCGGCGGCCCGCTGCGGTCCAAGTTCACCGTGTCGCATGCCCATGGCGTGGCGAACGGCGACTGCTTCGAACTGCCCTCGTCGGTGTTCAGCGGTCTGGCGCTGTCGACCACCACGTCCTTCCCGATGATGGCCATTGCCGACGTGGTCGGCGGCACCGACATGGTTACCAGCTATGTCTCGGAAACCAGCAGCAGCTATGCGACGCCGGCGAATGCCGCGTCGCGCCGCTACTGCAACCCCTCGACCGCCAACGACATCGTTCTGCCGACCAAGAACAAGACCTCGCTCAAGTCGGCGATCAACGCCCTGTCCGCCGATGGCAACACCTCGATCCTGCTGGGCATGCGGTGGGGCACCGCGCTTCTCGATCCCGATGCGCGCAGCATCTACACCAGCCTGATTGGCGACGGTGACATGGCCGCGAACATGTCGGGCCGGCCTTACGACTACTCCGATGCCGAATCTATGAAGGTCATCGTTCTGATGACCGACGGCGAACATGTCGCGCACAACCGCGTGACCGACGCCTACAAGACCGGCAACTCGCCGATCTGGCGGTCGTCCGGCGACGGCAAGTTCTCGCTTTACTATGACCGCCCCAGCACCACGCTGGACTACTGGGTGCCGCACCGCAACGAATGGCGCGCGGCGGCCTGGAACAGCGGCTCGGGCGTGACGCAGCAGACCTGGCAACAGGTGTGGAGCCGGCTGCGAGTCAGATGGGTGACTTGGCAGCTCTATGCCCGCGCCATCGGCACCAACAGCACTTCGCGGACCAATGCGTACAATACCCAACTGGACGCCTTCCTCGACTCCTACCAGTCGGTGGCCTCGATGAACTCGCTTCTGTCGTCGAACTGTGCCGCGGCGCGGGCCCAGGACGTGCTGATCTACGGCATCGCCTTCGAGGCGCCGGTGAACGGCCAGAACGTGATCAAGGACTGCGCCTCGTCCCCGTCGTCGACCTATTTCTTCGACGCCAACGGGCTTGAGATCCAGACCGCGTTCCAGCTGATCGCGGCCAACCTCAGCCAGCTGAGACTGACGCAATGAGCCTGTCCCTGATC
>JAGPCN010000090.1 GCA_018058035.1 Fuscovulum sp. | reverse complement strand
GCCGACATGGTGGTGACGAAGCGGCGGTTCTCGGGGTTCTTCGGCACGGATCTGGACCTGACGCTGCGCGACATGATGGTGGATACCGTCATCGTCATGGGTGTCGTCACCAACATCTGCGTCCGGTCGACGGTGCATGACGCCTTCTTCCTGGGCTACAGGGTCGTGGTGCCGCAGGATTGCTGCGCCGCCACCGGCCCGCGCGAACAGATTTCCTCGCTCTACGACATCTCCACCCATTTCGGCACGGTTTCGGATTCCGCATCGGTCGTGGCTGGCCTGCGAGGCGGAGCACCGATCACCGAATTCGAAATCGACTGACTTAGCAAGACCACACCAAGACGACGCGCCAGGATCAACAGGGAGTAAGGCACTATGGGACGCAAGGAGACGAACTCCGCTTCGACCACCCGCCGCGGGCTGCTCAAGCTCGGTCTCGGGGGGTGACGCTTTCGATGCTGGGAATGCCGACCATCGTGCGGGCGGCCGAACCGATCCGGGTCGGCATCCTGCAGCCGTTCTCGGGCGGGCTTGAGCTTTTGGGCAACCAGGGCGCGCAGGGCACCGAGATGGCGCTTCTGGAGGCCAACGAGTCTGGCGGCGTGCTGGGCGGCCGCATGTTCGAGATCATCCGCGCCGACACCAAGACCGACCCCAAGACGGCGGTCGAGAAGTCGAACGAACTGATCCGCGCCAACCAGGTGATCGCGGCGATCGGCCCGGTCTCCAGCGCCGAACGCGATGCGATCCAGTCGACCTTCGAGCGCTTCAAGACCCCGCTGCTGTACGCCACCGACTACGAAGGCGGCGTGTGCAGCCCCTACCTGACCTGCTACAGCGCCCTGCCGTCGCATACCGTGGTTCCGCTGGTCGAATACGCGGTCGAGACCGGCTCCAAGTCCTTCTTCCTGCTGGGCAGCGACTATATCTGGCCGCAGAAGATGAACGCTTCGTTCCGGGCCGAGGCAGAGCAGCGCGGTGCGGCCATCGCGGCCGAGGAATACGGCGCCTGGGGCGCCAAGGACTATGCGCCGACGCTGCGCAAGATCGAAGGCTCGGGCGCGGATACCGTCGTGCTGACCGTGGTGGGCGGCGATGCGGTGACCTTCGTCAAGCAATTTGCGGCCTCGCCGCTCAAGGGCAAGGTCAAGCTGCTGTTCTTCGGGTTCAGCGAAAACTACCTGTCCGGTCTGTCGGTCGAGGAATCCGAAGGCATCATCGGCACCGCGAACTTCATCGCGACCCTGGACAAGCCCGAAGCGAAGGATCTGGTGGCCAAGGTGCATGCCCGTTATGGCGCAGACGCGATCGTCTCGAACACGGTCGACGCCCACTACACCCTGACCCGCATCCTCGTCGAAGCGATCAGAAAGGCCGACTCGATCGAGACGGATGCCTTCAGCGCCGCCATGCTGGACATGCCGATCATGTCGGGCAACGGCGAGGTCCAGATCCGCTCCTCGGACCGCCATGCCGACCTGAACGTGCTGATCGTCGGTGCGAAGGGCGGGCAGATGGAGGTGCTTCGGGACCTTGGGCGCATCAACGCCGTCAGCCAGTGCGGCTGAGCGGTCTAGATGCAGCAAGAGCCTCTGCTGCTTGAGGTTTCCAAGGTCACGAAACGCTTTGGCGGCATCGTGGCCTTGGACGGCCTTGACCTGGCCTTGAAGCGCGGCGACCTGCGCTGCATTCTGGGTCCGAACGGCTGTGGCAAGACCACGCTGTTCAACGTGCTGACCGGCGCCTTCGCACCCACGTCCGGAAGCGTGCGGTTCCGTGGCCAGGAGATCGGGGGCGAAAGCCCGATCCGCATCGCCCGTCGCGGCATTGCGCGCAAGTTCCAGGTGCCGGGGATCTATCCGGAACTGACCGTCCGGCAGAACGTGGAGCTGCCGATGTCCGCCGCCAGCCGCCGGCCGGGCATCCTGTCGCTTCTGCGCCAACGTCCGGATGCTGGCCGGCTGGCCGAACTGGTCGACTTTGCCGGTCTGTCGGCCAAGATGCACATGCCGGCGGCCGAACTGTCGCACGGCGAAAAGCAAAGGCTTGAGGTTGCCATGCTACTGGCGGTCGATGCGGATCTTCTGCTGCTCGACGAGCCGACGGCCGGCATGTCCAAGGGCGAGACATCGGCCATCGCCAGCCTGGTCCGAAAACTTGCCGCGGATTTTGGCAAGACCGTTCTGGTGATCGAACACGACATGCAGTTCGTGCGTGAACTGGATTGCCCGATCACGGTGATGGCCCGCGGCGCGGTGATCGGCGGCGGCACTTACGATGAGGTGCGGCAGGACCCCCGCGTGATCGAATGCTATCTGGGGCGGGCCGCATGATGCTGGAAATCTCGGGCCTGAATGCCGGCTACCTGAAGGGCAGCCGCGTCCTGCAGGGTCTGTCCCTGGCCATCGACCGCGGACAGTCCGTCGCGCTTCTGGGGCGCAACGGCATGGGCAAGACCACGTTGATGCGCACCATCGTCGGGCATCTGAAGGCCAGCGGCGGCACGATCCGGTTCGACGGCACCGACATCACCGGCGCGGCCCCCTACCGGATCGCGCGGGCCGGGATCGGATATGTTCCGCAGGGCCGCGACATATTCCGTGACTTCACCGTCGAGGAAAACCTGCGCATCGGCCTTCTGGGCAAGCCGGGGCTGGGTTCCAGGGTTCCCTCCTGGGCCTACGAGATGTTCCCCATCCTTGGCGAGCGGCGCAGCCAGCGGGCGGGAACCATGTCCGGCGGGCAGCAGCAGCAGCTTGCGATCATGCGTGCCCTTCTGGGCAAGCCGCAGCTTCTGATCCTGGACGAGCCGTCCGAGGGCATACAGCCCTCGATCGTCCACGACATCGGTACGGCCCTGCGCCGCCATGCCGATACCGAAGGGCTGACGGTGCTGCTGGTGGAACAGAACCTCGATCTGGTCAGCCTTCTGGCCCACCATGCGCTGTTCATGGAAAACGGGGCCATCGTCGAGCGCGTCGACAACGTCGCGCGGCTGCATGACGATCCCGACCTCATCAACCGCTACCTCACCGTCTGACCCAGGAGGGCTGCATGGAACTCATTCTGTCGATCGGGCTTGATGCGGTGGGTTATATCCTGACGCTGCTTCTGGTCACGCTGGGTCTGGTCATCATCTACGGCATGATGAACGTCATCAACATGGCGCACGGCGAGCTGTTCCTGCTGGGCGCCTATACGGTCGTGACGCTTCAGGCCGTCGGCGTGCCGTTCTGGGTGGGTTTCCTGGCCGCTCCGGTCGTGGTGGGCCTGGCCGGTCTGGTCATCGAGCAGGTGGTGATCCGCCATGTCTACGGACGGCCCATCGACACGATCCTGGCCACTTGGGGCCTGTCCATCGCGATCAAGCAGGCGATCATCATCGTCTTCGGGCCGGCCGCGATCAGCCTGACCAACCCCGTGCCCGGATCGGTGTCCATCGCGGGTGTCGATTATCCCGCCTACCGGCTGGTGATCATGGCGGTGGCGGCGGTGCTGGCCCTGGGAACCTATGTCGTCGTCTACCGCACGCCGATCGGCCTGCAGATCCGCGCGGTGATCTCGAACCGGGCGATGGCCGGCGCCCTGGGGGTCAACACCCGCAGGATGGACCGCGCCACCTTTGCCGTCGGCGCCGGCCTTGCAGGCGTCGCGGGGGCGGTGATGGCCCCCCTGATGAGCGTCGATCCGCAGATGGGCGTCGGCTTCCTGATCCCCGCCTTCCTTGCGGTGCTGGTTGGCGGGCTGAACTCGCTTTTCGGCGCCGTGCTGGGGGCGGGCGTGATCGGCGGGTCAAGCAGCGTGCTGTCTTCGGGCATGGCGCAGGCCAGCGCCCAGATCGGCGTCTTCCTGCTGGCCATCCTGATCATCCGCCTTTTCCCCGAAGGCATCTGGAAGGAATCCCGCTGACATGGCCCGCCGCCTTCCTCTGTTGCTGACCGCCGGTTTTGCCGCGGCGCTGCTTCTCGCCCCGCTTGTGCTGGACGACTGGCGCCTCAGCCAGCTGGGGCAGCTGCTGACCTATGGCCTGTTCGCGCTGAGTCTCGGGTTCATCTGGGGCAAGGCGGGCATCCTGTGCTTTGGTCAGGCGATCTTTTTCGGGGTCGGGGCCTATGTCATGGCACTTGTGACGCTGGGAGAGCTGCCGATGCTGGGCGCCAGCCAGTGGACCGGCTTTCTGGCCGCCCTGCTGGGCGCCGGGGTCGTTGCCTTCGGCTTCGGGCTTTTCCTCTTTGGCGGGCGCGGGCTGACCGGCGCGCATCTGGCGATCGTGACCCTCTGCGCTTCGGTCGTGGTTGAAATCGCGGCGGGGCGGTGGCCGTTCATCGGCGGATTCAACGGCCTGCTGGGCGTGCCGCCGCTTGTGGTGCCCTGGGACCGCGAAGACATCTACATGACGTCGCTCGAGACCTATTTCCTGATCTTCGCAACGCTGGCGCTGGTCTACCTGCTGCTGCAATGGATCAGCCAGTCGCCGTTCGGAACCCTTCTCGCGGCGATCCGCAGCAACGAGGACCGCACCCGCTTTCTGGGGTTCCAGGTGACCGGAGCCAAGCTTTTTGCCTTCACGCTGTCGGGCATGATCTCGGGGCTGGCGGGGGCGCTCTTTACCGCGCAATTCGGCTTTGTCTCTCCGCCCCTGCTGGGCTTTGCCCTGTCGACCGAGGTGTTGATCTGGGTCGCCGTCGGCGGGCGCGAGGTGCTGCTGGCCGCGGTTGCCGGGGCGATGCTGGTGCGTTGGGGGGAAAACGTGCTGACCGACCGGCTGGGGGAATACTGGCTTCTGGCCATGGGGATGCTGTTCATCGTGGTCGTGATCGTAGCCCCGCGCGGCCTGTTCGGGCGGGTGCTGGATCCGTCGCGCCGGCACAGGTCTTAGGGCGCAGGCACCCCGCCGCGCGCTGATCCAAGGCCGCATTCTTGTGGCGGCCTTGCCGCGGCGGGCGGCGGCCCCTAAGGTCGCGGGGCCGACCAAGGAAAGGAATGCACAGATGCCGATCACGCTGGTTCAGGTGGATTTCCCGCACCAGGGCCCCTGGGGCGCCGAGATGGCCGCGGCCTTCGAGGGCCTGGCGCAATCCATCGCGGCGGAGCCCGGGTTCCTGTTCAAGTACTGGACCGAGGACCGCGCCATGGGCCTGGCGGGCGGCGTCTACGCCTTTGCCAGCCGCCCCGAGGCCGAGGCCTACCTGGCCATGCACACCACGCGGTTGCAGGGGTTTGGCGTCAGCGGCATTCGCGGCCTGGTGCTGGACGTGAACGAGCCGCTGTCGCGGATCGACCGCGCGCCTGTGCTTTAGCGGGCACCTCCGGCAGGGGCTGCAAGGCCCTTGCAGACTCGGGGGCTTGGGCCTATATGCGGATCAACAGCGGTTTCGGGGTCCAAACTCGAAGCTACCGAACGTCGCAAGCGGGCCGCTGAGCCCGCTTTTTGTTTTCAAGGCACGCATGACCGACCTGATCGCCAAGACCGCCATCGACCGCCGCCTGGCCGACATCGTCCAGCCGGTGATCGAAGGCCTGGGGTACGAGCTGATCCGGCTGCGCCTGATGGGCGGGCATGGCAAGGTGCAGCGCACGTTGCAGATCATGGCGGACAAGCCCGATGGCGGCATCGGGGTCGAGGATTGCAGCAAGATCTCCACCGCCGTCTCGGCCGTGCTGGATGTCGAAGACCCGATCGAGGACAACTATGTCCTGGAAGTCAGCAGCCCCGGAATCGACCGCCCGCTGACCCGCCTGAAGGACTTTGAGGTCTGGAAGGGCTGGGAGGCCCGGATCGAGACGACCGAGCTGATCGACGGCCGCCGCCGCTTCAAGGGCGGGCTGGTGGGCGTCGAGGGCGACGAGGTGCTGATCGAGATCGAGGAGCAGGGCCAGGACGTGACCATCGGCCTGCGGTTCGACTGGCTGTCGGATGCCAAGCTGATCCTGACCGAAGAGCTGATCGCCGAGATGCTGCGCCAGCGCAAGGTTGCGCTGCCCGAAGACGGCGGCTTTGACGAGATCGACGAAATCGACGGGGACGACGAGGAAGACGTCGCCCCCGAGACGAAACACTAAGGGGACGGACCCATGGCGATTACTTCGGCCAACCAGCTGGAACTGTTGCAGACCGCCGAGGCGGTGGCGCGCGAGAAGATGATCGACCCGGATCTGGTGATCCAGGCGATGGAGGACAGCCTGGCCCGCGCGGCCAAGTCCCGCTACGGCGCCGAAATGGATATCCGCGTCAAGATCGACCGCAAGACCGGCCGGGCCACCTTTGCCCGCATCCGCACCGTGGTCGAGGACGAAGCGCTGGAGAATCACCACGCCCAGCTGACCGTCAAGCAGGCGAAAAGCTACCTGGCCGACCCGCAGATCGGCGACGAGGTCATCGACGAGGTTCCTCCGGTCGACCTGGGCCGCATCGCCGCGCAATCGGCCAAGCAGGTGATCCTGCAAAAGGTGCGCGAGGCCGAGCGTGACCGCCAGTTCGAGGAATTCAAGGACCGCAAGGGCAGCATCATCAACGGTGTCGTCAAGCGCGAGGAATACGGCAACGTCATCGTCGATATCGGCCGCGGCGAAGGCATCCTGCGTCGCAACGAAAAGATCGGCCGCGAGGCCTATCGCATCGGCGACCGCATCCGCTGCTACATCAAGGACGTCCGCCGCGAGGCGCGCGGCCCGCAGGTCTTCCTGTCGCGGACCGACCCGCAGTTCATGGCCGAACTGTTCAAGATGGAAGTGCCGGAAATCTACGACGGCATCATCGAGATCAAGGCCGTGGCCCGCGATCCCGGTTCGCGCGCCAAGATCGCGGTCATCAGCTATGACAACTCGATCGACCCGGTCGGCGCCTGCGTCGGCATGCGCGGCAGCCGCGTGCAGGCCGTGGTGAACGAGCTTCAGGGCGAGAAGATCGACATCATCCCGTGGAACCAGGACCAGGCGACCTTCCTGGTCAACGCGCTGCAACCGGCGCAGGTGTCCAAGGTCGTGGTCGACGAAGACGCCGGCAAGATCGAGGTCGTCGTGCCGGACGAACAGCTGTCGCTGGCCATCGGCCGGCGCGGCCAGAACGTGCGGCTGGCGTCGCAGCTGACCGGTCTGGATATCGACATCCTGACCGAGGCCGAGGAATCGACCCGTCGCCAGGCCGAATTCGCCGAGCGCACCAAGCTGTTCATGGACACGCTGGACGTGGACGAGATGATGGCCCAGCTGCTGGTCGCCGAGGGCTTCACCAACCTGGAAGAGGTGGCCTACGTCGACCAGGACGAGCTGTTGTCGATCGACGGCTTCGACGAAGGCACCGCCGAGGAACTGCAGGCCCGCGCCCGCGACTTCCTGGAGGAACAGGCCAAGAAGGCGCTGGAAGCCGCCCGCGCGATGGGTGTCGAGGACAGCCTGATCGAGTTCGAGGGCCTGACCCCGCAGATGCTTGAGGCGCTTGGCAAGGACGGCATCAAGACGCTGGAAGATTTCGCCACCTGCGCCGACTGGGAACTGGCGGGCGGCTGGACCACGGAAAACGGCCAGCGCAAGAAGGACGAAGGCATCCTCGAGCCCTTCGACATGAGCCTGGAAGAGGCGCAGACCCTGATCATGACCGCCCGGGTGATGCTGGGCTGGGTCGACCCGACCGAGATGATGCCGGCCGAAGACGACACGGCCGAAGACGAGGAGGCCGAGGCCTGATCTCAGGCCTCGGGTTTACGCGCCATGACGCGCGGCGGCCGGGAAAAGGACCAGGACGGACCGGAACGCAAGTGCCTTGCGACCGGTGAGACCAGCCCCAAGGCGGGGCTGGTCCGGTTCGTCGTGGGGCCGGATGGGGCGGTGGTGCCCGACATCGCGGCCAAGCTGCCGGGGCGGGGCATGTATGTCAGCGCCGACCGGGCGGCCATCGAGCGGGCGGCGAAGAAGGGCCTCTTTGCCCGGGCCGCGCGGATGGCGGTCAATGCCGACGCCGGGCTGGCCGATCTGGTCGAGGCCCTGCTGGCGCGGCGGGTGGTCGAGCTGGTGTCGATGGCCCGCAAGGCGGGCGATGCCGTGACCGGCTACGAGAAGGTGAAGGACTGGCTGGTGTCGGGGCGCGCGGCCGCGCTGATTCAGGCCAGTGACGGGTCAGAGCGCGGAAAGGCCAAGTTGCGGCCTCCCGAGGGCGAAAACCGCCTGATTTCCTGCCTGAATGCCGGGGAAATCGGTTTGGCTTTCGGCCGGGAACGTGCCATACACGCCGCGCTTGCGGCTGGTGGACTCACGACCCGTGTTGTAGAGGAAGCGGCAAGGCTGGCCGGGCTGCGAGGCAGCGAAGGCCGGCATGGCGGCGGTGAACCCGCCGAGAAGGATACGAAGGACGCATGAGCGATACTGACGGCAAGAAACCCCTCGGGCTGGGTGGCGCCCCCCGTTCCGGCCAGGTGAAGCAAAGCTTCAGCCATGGCCGCACGCATGCGGTGGTGGTGGAAACCAAGCGCAAGCGCGTGCTGGTGCCGACTCCGGCCAAGCCCGCGGGCGCGGCGACCGGCGGCCAGGGCGGCGCGGGCGGGGCCTCGGCCGTGGGCGATCCGTCCAGACGTCCGGCCGGGATTTCCGAAGCCGAGATGCAGCGCCGGCTTGACGCCTTGCGGCTGGCCAAGGCGCGCGAACAGGAAGAAACCGCCAAGCGCGCCGCCGAGGAAAAGGCCCGCGACGAGGAACGCCAGAAGCGCCGCGAAGAGGCCGAGGCCAAGGACCGCGAGGATCGCCAGCGCGAAGCCGCGCTGCGCGCCCGCGCCGAAGAGGAAGAGCGCCAGAAGCGCGAGGCCGAGGCCGAAGCCGTCGCCCGTGCCGCGCAGCGCAAGGCCGACGTTCTGGGCACGCAGCGCCGCCAGCCCGCCAAGCCTGAGGAGCCGGCCCCCGTGGCCGCCCCGGCCGCCACGCCGACCGACCGTTCGACCGGGCAGGCCCGGCCGAAGCCCGGTGCCACCGCCGGCACCGAGGAAGACCGCGGCGGCGCCAAGCCCGGCCTTTCCCCGCGCAAGACCGACCGCGAGCGCGACGACCGCGCGACCGACCGGGGCACCAAGGGCAAGGTCGACGACGCCCGCCGCACCGGCAAGCTGACGCTGACCTCTGCGATGGACGGCGACGGTGGCCGCACGCGCAGCCTGGCCGCGATGAAGCGCAAGCAGGAAAAGGCCCGTGCCAAGGCCCTGGGTCTGGGCCAGAAGGCCGAAAAGCAGGTGCGCGACGTGCAGCTGCCGGAAACCATCGTGGTCAGCGAACTGGCCAACCGGATGGCCGAACGTGCCGCCGACGTGGTCAAGTCGCTCATGAAGATGGGCATGATGGTCACGATGAACCAGGCCATCGACGCCGACACCGCCGAACTGGTGATCGAGGAATTCGGCCACAAGGCCGTGCGCGTGACCGATGCCGACGTGGAACAGGCCATCGACACCGTCGAGGACAAGGCCGAGGATCTGCAGCCGCGGCCGCCGATCGTGACGATCATGGGCCACGTCGACCACGGCAAGACCAGCCTCCTGGACGCCATCCGCCACGCCAACGTGGTCTCGGGCGAAGCGGGCGGCATCACCCAGCACATCGGGGCCTATCAGGTCACGACCGACAGCGGCGCCGTCATCAGCTTCCTCGACACTCCCGGCCACGCCGCCTTTACCAGCATGCGGGCCCGTGGCGCGCAGGTGACGGACATCGTGGTGCTGGTGGTCGCGGCGGATGACGCGGTGATGCCCCAGACGGTCGAGGCGATCAACCACGCCAAGGCCGCCAAGGTGCCGATGATCGTCGCCATCAACAAGTGCGACAAGCCGACCGCCAACCCGCAAAAGGTGCGGACCGACCTGTTGCAGCACGAGGTGGTCGTCGAGGCCATGTCGGGCGAAGTGCAGGATGTCGAGGTCTCGGCCCTGACCGGCAAGGGCCTGCCCGAACTGCTGGAGGCGATCGCCCTGCAGGCCGAAATCCTGGAACTGAAGGCGAACCCCAAGCGGGCCGCCAGCGGTGCCGTGATCGAGGCCAAGCTGGACGTGGGCCGCGGCCCGGTGGCCACCGTTCTGGTGCAGAACGGCACGCTGAAAAAGGGCGACATCTTTGTCGTCGGCGAAAAGTGGGGCAAGGTCCGTGCGCTGGTTTCCGACAAGGGCGAAACCATCACCGAAGCCGGCCCCTCGGTTCCGGTCGAGGTGCTGGGCCTGAACGGCACGCCCGAAGCGGGCGACGTGCTGAACGTGGTCGACACCGAAGCCCAGGCGCGCGAGATCGCGGATTATCGCGAGAAGGCCGCCAAGGACAAGCGCGCCGCCGTTGGCGCCGCGACCACGCTGGAACAGCTGATGGCCAAGGCCAAGGCCGATCAGGACGTGTCGGAACTGCCGGTACTGGTCAAGGCCGACGTCCAGGGCTCGAACGAAGCCATCGTCCAGGCGCTGGAAAAGGTTGGCAACGACGAGGTCCGGGTGCGGGTGCTGCATTCGGGCGTCGGCGCGATCACCGATTCGGACGTGGGCCTGGCCGAGGCCAGCGGCGCGCCGATCATCGGGTTCAACGTGCGCGCCAATGCCACGGCGCGCAGCTCGGCCCAGCAGAAGGGTGTCGAGATCCGTTATTACTCGATCATCTACGACCTGATCGACGACATCAAGAAGGCGGCCTCGGGCCTGCTGAAGGCCGAAGTGCGCGAGAATTTCATCGGTTACGCGCAGATCAAGGAAGTCTTCCGCATCACCGGCGTCGGCAACGTGGCGGGCTGTCTGGTCACCGAAGGGGTGGCGCGGCGGTCGGCGGGCGTGCGCCTTCTGCGCGACAACGTGGTGATCCACGAAGGCACGCTGAAGACGCTGAAGCGCCACAAGGACGAGGTCAAGGAAGTGCATTCCGGCCAGGAATGCGGCATGGCCTTCGAGCGCTACGAAGACATCCGTGCCGGCGACGTGATCGAGATCTTCGAGCGCGAGGAAGTCCAGCGCACGCTGGCCTGAGTGCCGCGACAGACAGGGAAACGGCCGGGCGATCTGCCCGGCCTTTTTCATTCCGAAGGGTCAGGCGGCGCGGGCGGGCGTGACCGGGGTGCCGACCCAGGTCTTTTCATCGACCCGGACGATCAGCTTGCCGTCGGCGGTCTGGCCGACCGCGATGCCCTGGACGGACACGCAGCTGCCGATGGAAATGGTGCGCAGCATGTCTGTCTCCCCCAAGAAGCTATGCCTTGGGACAAGTGTAGTGCGGGATTTCCGGAAAAGAAGAGGCAAATTGCGCCGGTTCTAGAGCCAGTCGCGCAGGATCGGGATCAGCGGCAGGTCGGCGGGCGGCATCGGATAGTCGCGCAGCCGGTCGGCGGCGACCCAGGCCAGGCGCTGGCCCTCGCGCGGGGTGGGGATGCCGTCCCAGCGGCGGCAGGCGAACAGCGGCATCAGCAGGTGGAAGTCGTCGTAGCTGTGGCTGGCAAAGGTCAGCGGGGCCAGGCAGGACCGCCAGGTGTCGATGCCCAGTTCCTCATGCAGCTCGCGGATCAGGCAGGCCTCGGGGGTTTCGCCGGGTTCGACCTTGCCACCGGGAAATTCCCACAGGCCGGCCAGGGACTTGCCCTCGGGCCGCTGGGCCAGGAGAACGCGGCCGTCGGCGTCGATCAGGGCGACGGCAGAGACGAGAAGGGTTTTCATGAGGCTGCCGTCGACCGGGGGTTTCACACCCCCGGACCCCCGTGGGATAATTCAGGACAGATGAAATCAGGACCGGTAGTCGGCATTGATCTCGACGTAGCGGGCGGTCAGGTCGCAGGTGTAGACCGACCGTTTGGCGCGGCCCAGGCCAAGGTCGATGGCAAGGACCAGTTCCGGGTTTTGCATGTAGGCGGCCCCGGCCTCTTCGCTGTAAGAGGGCGCGCGCCAGCCGTTTTCGGCCACCAGGATATCGCCGAAGCGGATGGTGAGGCGGTCGCGGTCGGCCTGCGCGCCGGATTTGCCGACGGCGGCGACGATGCGGCCCCAGTTCGGGTCCTGGCCTGCCACGGCGGTTTTCACCAGGGGCGAGTTGGCGACGCTGAAGGCGACCTTTGCGGCATCCTCGTCCGAGGCGGCGCCGGTGACGCGCACCTCGACCAGCTTGGTGGCGCCTTCGCCGTCGCGGACGACTTGCAGCGCCAGGTCGCGCATCACGCCGGCCATCGCGGTTTCGAAGATCTTGGCCACCGGACCCTTGACCTCGGCCGCGGCGGACTGGCCGGTGGCGGCCACGAGGAGGGTATCGGAGGTCGAGGTGTCGCTGTCGACGGTGATCGAGTTGAACGTGGCGCCGATGTTGCGGTCGACCATCTTCTGCAGGGTGGCGGGGGCGATCCTGGCATCGGTGAAGATGTAGACCAGCATCGTTGCCATGTCGGGCGCGATCATGCCCGAGCCCTTGGCGATGCCCGCGATGTGGATCGGGCCGCCGGTGCCTTCGATGGTCGCCGTGGCGCCCTTGGGGAAGGTGTCGGTGGTCATGATCGCCTCGGCCGCCATCTGGATGCCGGTTTCGGACAGGTCAGACACCAGGGCGGGGATCACCGCGGTGATCTTTTCATGCGGCAGGGGTTCGCCGATCACGCCAGTGGACGAAGAGAACACGCGCGAGGCCGGCAGGCCAAGCGCATCGGCCACGCCGCCGGTCACGGCGGCCACGGCGGCATCACCCAGCTTGCCGGTGAAGGCGTTCGAGTTGCCCGAGTTCACGATGATCGCCGCGCCCGCGCCCGGCGGGACCTTGGTGGCCAGCTTGGCCTGGCAGTCGCGCACGCAGCCGGACCGGGTGGAAGACCGCGTGAAGGCGCCAGCCATCACCGTGCCGGGGGCCAGGCGGACCAGCATCACGTCCTTGCGGTGCTGGTACTTGATGCCCGCCCCTACGGCGGCGAATTCGGCCCCCGCGATATGCGGCAGGTGCGGAAAGGATGCGGGCGCCAGCGGCGAGACCGGCTTCATCGCCTTTTTCGCCGTCTCGACCACATCGGCCACCGCTTCGGAGACGGTATGCGCGACCGATTGCGCCACCGGGACGGCGATGGCGGTCAGCTGGTCCTTCAGCTTGCGGACCTTCTTCTTCAGGACCTTGGCTTCGGTCTTCCAGTCGGTCTTGGCCATGGCGCGCACTCCGGTTGGGGGTCAGTCGATCAGGGCGGTGTTCTTCAGCAGCGTCGGGTCGGTCTTTTCGCCCGGCTTCTCGACCTTGGCGGCGCCAGTCAGCTCGGCGATCTTGCCGTCGATCGCCTTCTGCTCGATCTCGGCAGCCAGTTCCTCGCGCAGTTCGTCCAGCGTGGGCTGCGCGGCGACGCGGGTTTCCCGCACCAGGATCAGGTGCCAGCCGAAATCGGACTTGACCGGATCGCTGACCTTGCCCTCGACCGCGGCGATGACGGCATCCTCGAAGGGCTTGACCATCATGCCCAGGCCGAACCAGCCCAGGTCACCGCCCTGCGCGCCCGACCCGGTGTCGGTGGAATTGGCCTTGGCCAGCTCGGCGAAATCTGCGCCGCCGTCCAGCTGTGCCTTGAGTTCCTTGGCCTTTTCCTCGGTTTCCACCAGGATGTGGGCGGCGTGGTATTCCTTTTGCGGGGCGGCGTCCTTGAAGCGGGCGTCATAGGCGGCCTGCAGCGCCTCGTCGGTGACGGCGGCTTTGACTACGCCCTGGATCACGGTGCCCGACAGATAGGCGCGGCGGTCGTTCGCGACGTTGGCCTGATCGCGCGCGGTCAGGGCGGCAACCGATTGCGACAGCACCTCTTGCTGGATCAGCTGCTCCAGGATGCCGTTGAACAGCACGTCATCGGGCAGGGCCTGGTATTGCTCGGGCAGGTTCTCGCGCAGGGCGATCATCTGGCCCAGCGTGATCTCGGTGCCATTGACGGTGGCGATCACGGTCGCGGCCGTCTCGCCCTCGGCCCAGACGGGTACGGCGAAAGCCGCCACCAGGGCCAGAGAGGCCGCAAACCCTGTCATTTTCGCCATTCTCACCTACTCCTGATCGGGCCGCGCACCTGCGCGACGTTGACTATCGGGGGCCATCCTCTTACATCGCCTCAGTCGCGTGAGACGTGCCTGAACGAGGTCGGGCCGGTCCTTCCCGGTTCTTCTAGGGAAGGCATCGGGGGCGGGCAAGGCCAAGCGCCTCACGATTACGCAAAAGGCCGCCAT
>JAGPCN010000089.1 GCA_018058035.1 Fuscovulum sp. | reverse complement strand
ATGCTGGACTGGTGGGTATACAGCCTGATCGCGATCCTGCTGGTCGGCATCCTGGGCTATCGCCAGGTCGACCTGTCGGCCAAGGTCATGGTCGTGCTGGTCGGGCTGGAATACCTGGTCGTGCTGATCGTCGACTTTGCGATCCTGGCGGCAGGCGGAGCAGAGGGCACCGGGCTTTCGGCCAAGGTGCTGGATTTCGACGCGCTGATGACCGGCTCTCCGACCGCGGCGATCCTGTTCTGCCTGGGCTCGTTCATCGGGATCGAGGCGACCACGATCTACGGCGAAGAGGCCCGCAGCCCCGAAAAGACGATCCCCCGTGCAACCTATCTGTCGATCCTGATGATCGGCGTGTTCTTCGTCTTCACCACCTGGTTGATGATCGCGGGCACCGGAGCCGACAAGCTGATCGACACCATCGCCGGCCTGACGCTGCCGGACGGCACGCCCGATCCGACGATCCACTTCTTCATGCTGGCCGAAACCTACACCAACCCGACCGTCGCGATGGTCGCGGGGCTTCTGCTGGTCTCCAGCCTGTTCGCGGCGCTGTCGGCCTTCCACAACTACATCGCCCGCTATTCCTATGTGGCCGGCCGCGACGGCCTGCTGCCCGAGGCCTTCGGGCGGACCCATGGCGCGCACCAAAGCCCGCACATCGGGTCGGTGGTGCAGACCATCGGCGCGCTGATCGTGCTGGCGGTGTTTGCCGGGCTGGGGCTGGACCCGATCCTGAACATGTTCACCTGGATCAGCCAGATCGGCACCCTGGGCGTGATCGGGATGATGGCGATCACCTCGCTGTCGGTGATCGTGTTCTTCTCGCGCAATGGCGGGGGGTCGTTCCTGTCGACGCGGCTGTTGCCGGCCATCGCGGGGCTGATCATGGCGGCGCTGTTCGTCTATATCTTCGTCAACTACGGCGACCTGACCGGCACCGCGGGCGGCGGTCTCAGCGTGATCCTGCCGGGGCTGATCCCGCTGGGGGCGCTGATCGGCCTGCTGCTGGCGCGGCGCCTGAAATCGGCCGACCCCGCGCGGTTTGCCCGGATGGGCCAGAACCCGAACGGATGATCCGCCAAAGCCACGGCAAGGGCCGGCCCAGGTAGCCTGGGCCGGCCCTTTGCATGGCGGCTGAAAGGGCGCGACCAAAGTCGTCTAGGCGGTTCGGCCGGCACGGTATATCCGAAAGGCCACATCCAACCGCCCCGGGGCGGGCGGATCGACCCGGAGGGAGGGGTGCCGATGCCGACAGCGACCAGCGCGCATGCCTTGCGGATCGAAACCGCGATCCAGGGCGGACAGGCGGCGCGGTCGCCGATCGCGGCCTCATGGGCGCGGTCGGTCAGCCTGCACCGGCTGCACCCCGCCGCGCGCGTGACCGGGGAACGGGTGACCGCGCAGGAACTGGCGCTGGCGCGCGACCGGCTGGGGGCGCTGCTGCCGACCGCTGCGCCGCATCTGGACCGGCTGTTCCAGGTGGTCGGGGGCTTGGGTGGTTGCGTGGTGCTGGCCGATGCCGAGGGCATCGCGGTGGACCGGCGCGGCAACCCCGGCGACGATGACAGCTTTGAATCCTCGGGCCTGTGGACCGGTGCCGTCTGGTCCGAGGCGCAGGCCGGAACCAACGGCATCGGCACCTGCCTGGCCGAGGGACGCGCCGTTACCATTCACCGCGACCAGCATTTCCTGGCCCGCAACATCGGACTGTCCTGCTCCTCGGCCCCCGTCCACGGGCCAGAGGGCGACCTGCTGGCGGTGATCGACGTCTCGACCGCCCGCCCCGACCTGGCCGACGCGGTGGCCGGGCTGGTCGGCACCACGGTGGCCGAGGTGGCCCGCAAGGTCGAGGCCGACCTGTTCCACCGCCAGTTTCCGCGCGCCCGCATGGTGGTGGTGCCGGGGCCGGACCGCGGCGCCGGGGCGCTGTTGGCGGTGGATGCCGACGACCTGGTGGTGGGCGCCACCCGCGCCGCCCGCCAGCAGCTGGGCCTGACCGGCGACCTGGCGGCGCGGCCGCGCCCGGTGGCCGACCTGCTGGGCCTGCAATCGCACGACCGGATCGAGGACGCCGAACGGTCTGTCCTGAGTCGGGCGCTGGCGCGGTCGGGCGGCAATGTCTCGGCCGCGGCGCGCGCCTTGGGCCTGTCGCGCGCCACCTTGCACCGCAAGCTGGGCCGGCACTGAAGATCCCGCCCCGAACCTGTCGCAGGGTTGCGACAGGTGGCGCCCCGGGCCGCTTCCCCCCGGGCTGACCCACGGGGCCGCTAGGCGCATCCTTCCCCTCATGGCCGCAGAGGAGCGGCTGCGCGAGGAGGACCCCATGAACAAGCAGACCCAGGCCGATTTCCGCACGGCCTCGCCCTTCAAGACCCGCTACGACAACTTCATCGGCGGCACTTTCGTGCCCCCGGTCGGCGGGCGCTACATGGACAACATCACCCCGATCACCGGCCTGAAGATCTGCGAGGTGGCGCGGTCGGGCCCCGAGGACATCGAAAAGGCGCTGGATGCCGCCCATGCCGCCAAGGACGCCTGGGGCAAGACCAGCCCGGCCCAGCGGTCGAACATCCTCTTGAAGATCGCCGACCGGCTTGAGGCCAACCTCGACGTGCTGGCCGCCGCCGAAACCTGGGACAACGGCAAGCCGATCCGCGAGACGGTGAACGCCGACATCCCGCTATCCATCGACCATTTCCGCTACTTCGCCGGCGTCCTGCGCGGCCAGGAAGGCACGATGAGCGAGATCGACCACGACACCGTGGCCTATCACTTCCACGAACCCCTGGGCGTCGTCGGCCAGATCATCCCGTGGAACTTTTCCATCCTGATGGCGGCCTGGAAACTGGCCCCGGCGCTGGCCGCCGGCAACTGCATCGTGATGAAGCCCGCCGAACAGACCCCGGCCGCGATCCTGGTGCTGGCCGAACTGATCGCCGACCTGCTGCCCCCCGGCGTGCTGAACATCGTCAACGGCCTGGGCGCCGAGGCGGGGAATGCGCTGGCGCGGTCGAACCGCATCGCCAAGATCGCCTTCACCGGCTCCACCGCCACCGGCCGCAAGATCATGGAGGCCGCAACGGTCAACCTGATCCCGGTCACGCTGGAACTGGGCGGCAAGTCGCCGAACATCTTCTTCTCCGACGTGATGGCCGCCGATGACGCCTTCCTTGACAAGGCGGTCGAGGGCTTTGTCCTCTTCGCCTTCAACCAGGGCGAGGTCTGCACCTGCCCCAGCCGCGCCCTGATCCAGGAAGACATCTACGAGGAATTCATCGCCCGCTGCATCGCCCGGGTAAAGGCGATCAAGCAGGGCGACCCGCGCGACCCCCTGACCATGGTCGGCGCGCAGGCGTCCAAGATGCAGCACGACAAGATCCTGTCATACCTGCAGATCGGCCGCGACGAAGGCGCCGAAGTGCTGGTCGGCGGCGATGCCGCGCGGTTCAACGGCGACCTGGCGCAGGGCTTCTACATCCAGCCGACGATCCTGAAGGGCCACAACAAGATGCGGGTCTTCCAGGAGGAAATCTTCGGACCCGTGGTCAGCGTGACCACCTTCAAGGACGAGGCCGAGGCGCTGCAGATCGCCAATGACACGATGTACGGCCTGGGTGCGGGCGTCTGGACGCGCGACGGCACCCGCGCCTACCGCTTTGGCCGCGAGATTCAGGCGGGCCGGGTCTGGGTGAACAACTATCACGCCTATCCGGCCCACGCGGCCTTTGGTGGCTACAAGCAGTCCGGCATCGGGCGCGAGACGCACAAGATGATGCTGGACCACTACCAGCAGACCAAGAACATGCTGGTCAGCTACAACCCGAACAAGCTGGGCTTCTTCTGATCCCCGGCCAATGAACCGAACGGGCGGCGCAGACACCCTGCGCCGCCCGTTTGCCCGTCGCTAATACAGACCCAGATCACGCAGCATCGCCGGCCACGAGGCGATGCGCCGCCGCGCCTTGTCGGGGTCGCGCCCCGCCACCGCATGGGTCACCAGGTTCAACAGCGTGCCCAGGGGCCCGGTGCTTTCCAGAAAGGCCCCGGCCTTGGTCGAGGCGTGAAAGACAAAGGGTGTGTGCGCCACGGCCCAGGTGTTCAGCTCGTCCGTCACCACCACCGCCGTGATCCCCAGCCGGCAGGCAGTGCGCACCACCACCTCGGCCTCGCGCGCATAGGGCACCATGTCGACCAGCACCAGCGCGCGGGCCTCGCCCGCCCGGCGGGCCGAGGGCACCCATTCCACCAGCCCCGCGTCATGCGCCGACAGATAGCGCACCGATCCGCGCACGATGGCCAGGCGGCGGGCAAAATCCTCGGCCAGCCCGCGCACGGTCTGGAATCCGGTCACGAAGACCTCGTCGGCGGCATCCAGCGCGGCGATGGCCTGGTCCCACTCTGGCCGCGCGATCTGCGCGCCCAGGCCCAGGATGGCATCGGCGTCCCGCTTCAGAAGCGTGCCCAGTTCGCCTTCCAGCAGCCGCATGTAGCGTTCGGTGGCGTGGACATGCAGCGAAGCGGCCGGCGATCCGATCTCGGCCTTCAGTTCGGCCATCCCGCGAAAACCCAGCCGCCTCAGGAACCGGCTGACGGTGATCTCGCTGACCCCGGTCTTGGCCGCGATCGAGGCCCCGGTCTCCAGCGCCAACCCGGCCTCGTTCAGCAGCAGCCACTGCGCGATCATCGCCTCGGACCGGGTCAGGTCGCCCGGAATGGCACGCAGGCGGGCGGCCAGCATGGTTTCCTGCGGGGAGGGGGCCGGCTGGCTCATGACATCGTTTACAGCAAACAGTCGCAATGTTAGCGTTCTGTCACAAACTAGCACGCCCGAGTCGTCGCCGCAAAGCCGAAATCCCGCGCCGACGCAAAGAGGCCCAACCGGGAGATGACGATGAAGACGCATGTGACGGGCCTTGCCCTGGCCCTTTCGGTGATGGCGGGCGCGGCGGGGGCCGAGGGGTCGCTGGCGCTGTACAACTGGGGCGACTACATCAACCCCGAGGTGCTGAAGAAGTTCACCGAGGAAACCGGGATCGAGGTGACGCTGGACACCTATTCCTCGAACGAAGAGATGCTGGCCAAGATCCAGGCCGGGGCCACGGGCTATGACATCGTCTTCCCGTCGGTCCACATGAACGACATCATGATCAAGCTGGGCCTGCTGGAGAAGACCGGCATCAACGCGCACCCGGATTTCAAGAACATCGACCCCGCCTTCCTGCGCGCCAAGGAAGACCCCGGCAGCGAATACTGCCTGCCCTATGCCTGGGGCACGGTCGGCATCTTCTACAATGAAACCGTGACCGGGCCGATCACCGGCTGGGCGGATTTTTTCGCCATCCCCGAAAAGACCGGCGCCAAGATCACCCTGCTGGACGACATGCGCGAGGTCATCGCCATCGGCCACCTGATGAACGGCACCTCGGTCAACAGCGCCGACCCGGCCGAAGTGCAGGCGGCGGCCGACTATGTGCTGGCGCACAAGGGCGCGGTTTCGGCCTTTACCTACGAGGTGCCACCGCTGATCGCCTCGGGCGACATCGCGGCGGGGCATTTCTTTGTCGGCGGCAACGTCTTTTTCGTCGAGACGCCGAACATCAAATATGTGATCCCGGCCGAAGGCGGCACGATGTACCAGGAAAACATCTGCGTCCTGGCATCGGCGCCCAACAAGGAAAACGCGCAGAAATTCCTTGAGTTCTACCTGCGCCCCGAGATCGCCGCGCTGAACGTCGCGCAGCAGTTCAACGGTACGCCGAACGTGCCCGCCAACGAGTTGACGCCCGAGTTCATCAAGTCGAACCCCAACATCAACGTGCAGGCCGAGACGATGGCGCGGTTGCAGATCTTCGAAGACATCGGGGCGGCGCTGAAGCTCTACGACCGCGCCTGGAACACCATCCGCACGGCGCAGTAAGTGGCGCCGCTGCTGGAAATCCGTGGCGCGCGGCGCGAATTCGCCACGCCCGAGGGCGGCCGCCTGGCCGCCCTTGACGGGGTGGACCTGGACGTCGGCGCCAATGAATTCGTGACGCTTCTGGGGCCTTCGGGCTGCGGCAAGACCACGCTTCTGCGGGCGATTTCCGGGTTCGAGACGCTGGACGCCGGAACCATCCGACTCGAGGGCCGCGATCTGGCCGCCCTGCCGCCGTTCCGCCGTCCGGTGAACACCGTGTTCCAAAGCTATGCCCTGTTCGGCCACATGACCGTAGCGCGGAACGTCGGCTACGCGCTGGAGGTGGCGGGCGTGGCAAAGCCCGCGCGCGAGGCACAGGTGGCCGATGCCTTGGCCAAGGTGGGGCTTTCGGGCCTGGGCGCGCGCAAGCCGTCGCAGTTGTCGGGCGGCCAGCGGCAGCGCGTGGCGCTGGCCCGCGCCATCATCGCCAAGCCCCGCCTGCTGCTACTGGACGAACCCCTGTCGGCGCTGGACCGCAACTTGCGCCAGCAGATGCAGCTGGAACTGAAGTCGCTGCAAGCCAACCTCGGCATCGCCTTCATCTTCGTCACCCACGACCAGGAAGAGGCGCTGACCATGTCCGACCGCATCGTGGTGATGCGGGCGGGCAAGATCGAGCAGATCGGAACCCCGCGCGACATCTACCGCCACCCGAAGAACCGCTTCGTGGCCGAATTCATCGGCGAGACCAACCTGTTTCCCGTCACCGTCGACCGCATCGCCGGCGCACTTGCGCTGGCCCGCACCGCCGAGGGGCTGGAGCTGGCCCTGCCCGCCGCCGGCCGCCGGCCCGGCGAACAGTTGACAGCGATCCTGCGCCCGGCCGATTTCTCGCTGGCCGCGGCGGGCATCGCCGCCACCGTCACCCGCGCGGTCTACCTGGGGTCTGACCTGCACCTTTTCGTGCAGCCGCGGACGGGCGGCCCCGAAATCCGCGTCACCGCGCGCGACGGCGATGCTGCCGAGGCGGGCGCGGCGGTGCATCTGGCGCATGACCCGGCGCGGGTGCATGTGCTGGAGGGCGGCTGATGGCGCTCGGCCGCCAGTCTGTGATCCTGGGCGCCCTGCTGGCGCCGGTCACGCTGTTCCTGGGCGTCTTCTTCCTGCTGCCGCTTCTCATCATCGCGGTCTTTTCCGTGCTGTCGCCCGGGCTTTACGGCGGCGTCGAGTGGTCGTTCTACCACTGGAACTATGGCCGCATCTTCGGCTGGGCCGACGGGATCATCGAGGTCTACGAGCCGGTCTACCTGCAGATCCTGCTCCGCTCCTTGTCCTTCGCCGCGCTGACCGTCGTTCTGACGCTGATCCTGTGCTATCCGGTCGCCTTCTGGGTCAGCCGCCTGCCCGACCGCTGGCGGCTGGTGTTCCTGTTCCTGATCACGCTGCCGTTCTTTTCCAGCCTGATCGTGCGGCTTTACGCCTGGCTCTTGATCCTGAAGCCCACCGGCCTGCTGAACACCGTTCTGCTGGCCCTGGGGCTGATCTCCGAGCCGCTTGAGATCCTCTACACGCCCACCGCCGTGGTGCTGGGGATGGTCTACGTCATGGTCCCCTTCATGTTCCTGCCGCTTTACGCCGCCGTCGATAACCTCGACCGCACGCAGATCGAGGCCAGCCTGGACCTGGGCGCGACACGGGCGCAGACCTTCCGCAAGGTGGTGCTGCCGCAGACTCTGCCCGGCATCATGGGCGGGGCGGTGATCGTCTTCATCCCTTCGGTCGGCAATTTCGTGGTGCCCGACGTGCTGGGCGGGGCGAAGGGGCTGATGATCGGCAACCTGGTCGAACAGCAGTTCCTGAGCGCGCGCAACTGGCCGTTCGGGTCGGCGCTGTCGATGATCATCATGGCGGTGGTGCTGACCGTGCTGCTGGTCGCGGTGACGCGGGCGAAACGGGTGGGCGGCCATGCGTAACCCCGCCGGATGGGCCGCGCTGACCATCTTTTCGCTGGCCTTCTTTGCCTTCATCTACGCGCCGCTGTTCGTGATCATCGGCTATTCGTTCAACGCCAACCCGGTCAACATGATGATCTGGGAAGGCTTCACGCTGGACTGGTATACCGGGTTGTTCGGCCTGTCGGACCGCGTCACCGGCAATGCCAACCGTGCCGCCTATATCGAATCGACCGACCAGATGATCGCGGCGTTGAAGACTTCGCTGACGGTGGCACTGTTCACCACCACGATTTCCACCGTGATCGGCACGGCCACGGCCATCGCGCTGGCCCGTTACAGGTTCCGCGCGCGCGGGTTCTACAACGGGTTCCTGATGCTGCCGATGATGATGCCCGACATCGTTCTGGGCATCGGGCTGTTGATCTTCTTCGTGACGATCGGGATGAATCTGTCGCTTCTGACCATCATCATCGGGCACTGCACCTTTCTTACGTCCTACGTCTTCATCATCGTGCAGGCGCGCATCGCCGGCATCGACCCCGCACTGGAGGAGGCATCGGCCGACCTTGGCGCCAGCGAGTGGACCACGCTGCGTAAGGTGCTGCTGCCGCAACTGGCCCCCGGCATCCTGGGCGGGGCGCTCTTGGCCTTTGTCATCTCGATGGATGACCTGGTGATCACCTATTTCGTCTCGGGCACCGGCGACACCACGCTGCCCGTCTTCATCTTCGGCATGATCCGGCGGGGGGTGAAACCCGAGATCAATGCCATCGCCACGCTGATGATCCTGGCCTCGGTGGTGATCGCCGCCCTTGGCCTCTGGCTTCGTTCCCGAAAGACCGATTGACATGACAAGACCTCGTGCCCGCGACCTTGGCCTGCCCTTCCCCGGCACCCCCGGGCCCTTCAACGCCATCACCGACGTACCCGGCGTCGCGGTCGGTTTCACCACGCTGACGGATCCGGCGCGCAACATGCGCACCGGCGTCACCGCCATCGTCCCCCGTCCGGGGCGCGAGGCCCGCCCCGTTCTGGCCGGGCAGGCCACCCTGAACGGCAACGGAGAGATGACGGGCACCCACTGGATCAACGACGCGGGCTATTTCCTGGGGCCGGTCTGCATCACCAACACCCATGGCGTGGGCGCGGTTCACCATGGCGCGACACGGTGGATGATCGACACCTACGCCGACCATTTCGCGGGCCACGCCTGGGCGATGCCGGTGGTGGCCGAGACCTACGACGGATTGCTGAACGACATCAACGCGATGCACGTCACGCCTGACCACGCCATTGCCGCCTTGAACGCCGCCCGCTCCGGCCCGGTGGCCGAAGGATCGACCGGCGGCGGCAACGGCATGATCGCCTACGAGTTCAAGGGCGGCACCGGCACCTCGTCGCGCCGGGTCACTCTGGGCGGCACCGAATACACCATCGCCGCGCTGGTGCAGGCCAACCACGGCATCCGCCCCTGGCTGACGATCCTCGGCCGCCCGGTCGGGCGGCTGATGCCCGAGGGCGCCTTCCGGTCGGCCGAGATGGGGTCGATCATCGTGGTGATCGCCACCGACGCGCCCTTGTCGCCGCTCAGCCTGCGCCACATCGCGCGACGGGCGGGGCTGGGGCTGGCGCGCGGCGGCACGCCGGGCGGCAATTCCTCGGGCGATATCTTCCTGGCCTTTTCCACCGCCGATGCCGGGCCGATGCCGCAGCTCGCGCCCCTGCTGGGGCAGCGCAGCGAGCTGAACCCCGAACACCTGGACTCGCTCTATCTGGCCGCGGTCGAGGCAGTCGAGGAATCGGTCGTCAACGCCCTGGTCGCGGGCGAGGACGTGCCCACGGTCAAGCCCCGGGGCCTGGTCTGCCGCGCCATCGACACCGACCGCCTGCGCGCGCTGTTCGCCTCCCCCTAGGTCGCCTCGCGCAGGCGGAACCGCTGGATCTTGCCGGTCTGGGTCTTGGGCAGGGCGGCGGTGAAGATGATCGAGCGCGGATACTTGTAGGGCGCGATCACCTTCTTCACATGGTCCTGCAGGTCGCGCACCATCAGCGCGTCGCCCGTCTGCCCGGCGGCCAGCACGACATGGGCCTGCACGATCATGCCGCGCGCCTCGTCCGGGGTGCCGATCACGGCGCATTCGGCCACCGCCGGATGCGACAGCAGCGCCGCCTCGACCTCTGGCCCCGCGATGTTGTAGCCGGCGCTGACGATCATGTCGTCGGACCGGGCCGCAAAGTGAAAGCGGCCCTCGTCATCCTGCCAGAAGCTGTCGCCGGTCAGGTTCCAGCCGTTCACCACATATTTGCGCTGGCGGTCGTCGGCCATGTAGCGGCAGCCGGTCGGGCCGCGGACGGCCAGGCGACCGACCTCGCCGCGCGGCAGGGGCTGCATGTCCTCGCCCAGGATCACCGCCTCATATCCGGTGACCGGACGGCCGGTGCAGGCGGGCTGGTGGTCGGTGAAGCGGTTGGTGATGAAGATGTGCAGCATCTCGGTCGCGCCGATGCCGTCCAGCATCGGCTTGCCGGTCTTTTCCATCCACTCGCGGTAGACCGGCGCGGGCAGGGTTTCGCCCGCGCTGACGGCGGCCCGCAGGCTGGACAGGTCGGCGCCTTCGTCCATCGCCTTCAGCATCACGCGATAGGCGGTGGGGGCAGTAAAGCAGACCGTGGCGCGGTGTTCCTGGATGATCTCGATCATGTTCGGAGGGCTGGCCTGTTCCAGCAGAGCCGCCGCCGCGCCGAAGCGCAGCGGAAACACCGCAAGGCCACCGAGGCCAAAGGTGAATGCCAACGGCGGCGACCCGACGAAGACGTCGTCGGGGGTCACGCCCAGAACCTCTTTCGCGTAGCCATCGGCGATGATCAGCAGGTCGCGGTGGAAATGCATCGTCGCCTTGGGCTCGCCCGTGGTGCCGCTGGTGAAGCCCAGCAGCGCCACGTCGTCGCGGCCCGTCTTCACGGCGTCAAAGCGGACCGGCTTGCGCAGCGCCACCCGGTCCAGTTCGGCATCGTGGTTGGCGGTACCGTCAAAGCCCACCACCGTCTTCAGAAAGCCTGATCCCCGTTCGCAGAGGATAAGTTCCTCCATCAACCGGGTGTCGCACAGGGCGTGGCTGATCTCGGCCTTGTTGACGATGGCGGTCAGCTCGCCTGCCCGCAGCATCGGCATGGTGTTCACCACCACCGCCCCCGCCTTGGTCGCGCCCAGCCAGCAAGCCACCATCGCGGGGTTGTTGGCGGACCGGATCAGCACCCGGTTGCCGGGCTTCACGCCATAGTCCTCGACCAGGGCATGGGCGATGCGGTTCGACCAGTCGGTCAGTTCCTTGTAGGTCCGCGCCCGGCCGTTGCCGATCAGCGCGGTATGGTCGCCGAAGCCCTTTTCGACCATCCGGTCGGTCAGCTCTACCGCGGCATTCAGCCAGTCGGGATAGGGAAAGGCGCCGGTGTCGATCACCGGCCAATCCTCGGCCGCGGGCAGGCGGTCACGGGTAAAGCTGTCGACGTGGCCGCTGGGTCCCAGCTTCATGCGTCCTCCTCCGGCACCACGGCCGTCGCTTCGATTTCCACCTTGGCGCGGTCCTCGACCAGCGCAACCACCTGCACCAGCGCCATCGCCGGATAGTGCCGGCCGATGATCTCCTTGTAGGCGCGACCGAGGTCCTTGAGGCTGCCCAGGTATTCGGCCTTCGAGGTGACATACCAGGTCAGCCGGACGATATGTTCGGGCCCTGCCCCGGCTTCGGCCAGCACGGCCACGATGTTGCGCAGCGCCTGCGCGGTCTGGCCGGCGAAATCGTCGGTCTCGAAGACGCAATCGGCGTTCCAGCCGACCATCCCGCCGGTAAAAACCATCCGGCCTTTGGCGGCGACCCCGTTGGAATAGCCGATGGCGGGCTTCCACCCCTTGGGGTGCAGGAATTCAAGGCTGCTCATCGGGGCTCTCCATGAAGGCGGTAATGCGGTCGCGGATGGCCTGCGGCCAGGGCTGCGGCCGGCCCGCGGCATTGACGAAGACCAGGGTCGGCGCGGCGGTCATGCGGTGGCTGTCGCCGCACCAGGCCTCGATGCGGAAGGCGATCGAGGCATTGCCCAGCCGGGTCACGGCCAGCCGCCAGTCCAGCACCTCTTCCAGCCGCGAGGGGGCGTGGAACGTGGTCTCCAGATGCGCGGTGGGCACGCCTTCGCCCGCCTGCATCATCGCGGCGTAGGAATGCCCCGCCACCTCGCGGAAGAAGCTTTCCGCGACCGAGTTCGTCATCTCGAAATAGCGGGGATAGAAGACGATCCCCGCCGGGTCGCAATGGTTGAACTCGATGCGGATGGACTGGCGGAAGATCATCAGTCGTTGGCCTCGGGCGGCAGGAAATCGACCTCATGCGCGTCCGAGGCGGCGATCACGGCCGGGATGTCGGTCATGTCGTGCAAGACCTCGAACAGCGCCTCAAGCTTGCCCGCCGGCGACACCCAGAACAGCGCCCGGGCCGGCTTGTCGGACTTGTTGAAATAGCCGTGCGGCACGCCCTTCGGCATGCGCACCAGGTCGCCGGCCTTGGCCGTGCTCCACTTGCCGTCAAGCTTCAGCTCCAGCTGGCCCTCCTGCACCAGGATGAATTCGTCCTGCGTGGGGTGGACGTGAACCGGAACGAACTGGCCCGGCTCGCTGTTGGTCTCGAAGGCAAAGCTGGTGTCGCAGCTGGCCTTGGGGAAATAGCGCTGGCCCAGGATGTTCAGCATCCGCCCGTGATAGGCAGTGCCGTCGCGGGTGATGCCGCCGTCAAGGTCCTTGGTCATGGTCTCTCTCCCTCTGGGTCAGCCCAGGACGCTGCGGGCGATCACCACCCGCTGCACGTCGCTGGCGCCTTCATAGATCCGAAGCGCGCGGATCTCGCGGTACAGCTGCTCGACCGCGGTCCCCGACCGCACGCCGTCGCCGCCATGCAGTTGCACGGCCAGGTCAATCACCTCTTGCGCGACCTCGGTGGCGTACAGCTTGGCCATCGCCGCCTCGCGGCTGACCCGCGCGGCGCCCTGATCCTTGACCCAGGCCGCGCGATAGACCAGCAGCGCCGCGGCATCGACCTTCAGCGCCATGTCGGCGATATGGCCCTGCACCATCTGCAGTTCGGCCAGCGCCGCGCCCTGGATGCGGCGCGACTTCACCCGTGCCATCGCCTCGTCCAGCGCGCGCCGCGCCATGCCCAGGGCCGCCGCGCCCACGGTCGAGCGGAAGACATCCAGCACGCTCATCGCGATCTTGAAGCCGTCGCCCGCGCGCCCGATCAGCGCCCCTTCCGGCAACACCACCCCGTCCAGCCGCAACGTGGCCAAGGGATGCGGCGCGATCGTCTCCAGCCGCTCCACCACCGACAGCCCGGCCACATCGGCGGGCATCAGAAAGGCCGAAAGACCCTTGGCCCCCGGCGCCTCGCCGGTGCGGGCAAAGATCACATAGACATCCGCGATGCCGCCGTTGGAAATCCAGGTCTTGTCGCCGGTCAGCCGCCAGCCCTGCGTATCGCGGACCGCAAGGGTCGAGGTCGCCGCCACGTCCGACCCGTGCCCCGGCTCGGTCAGCGCAAAGGCGGAAATCGCCGTGCCCGCCCGCGTCCGCTCCAGCCACTCACGCTGAGGGGCCGTGCCGAACAGGCTGACCGCCCCCATGCCAAGGCCCTGCATGGCAAAGGCGAAATCGGCCAGCGCATCGTGCCGCGCCAGCGTCTCGCGGATCAGGCAAAGGCTGCGCACATCCAGCCGCTCGCCCTCTCCGGCACACGAATGGCGCAGCCAGCCATCCCGCCCCAAAGCCGCGACCAGCCCGCGGCAGGCCGCGTCCACATCGCCATGCGCCACCGGCAGGTTGGCCACGCACCACTCCTCCAGCCGCGCCGCAAGGTCGCGGTGCCGGTCTTCGAAGAAGGGCCAGGAAAGGAAACTGGTGTCGCTCATTTTCTGTCCACAAATATCCCGGGGGTCCGGGGGCTGGCCCCCGGTCCGCATTCAGTCACCCGCAAAGACGGGTTTCTCCTTGGCGACAAAGGCGCGGTAGGCCCGCTCGAAGTCCTTCGTCTGCATGCAGATCGCCTGAGCCTGCGCCTCGGCCTCGATCGCCTGCTCCAGGCCCATGTTCCATTCCTGGTTCAGCTGGGTCTTGGTGATGCCATGGGCAAAGACCGGCCCCGAGGCCAGCCGCCGGGCCAGCGCCATCGCCTCGGCCTCCAGCGCCTCCGGCGCATGCAGCGCGTTCCAAAAGCCCCAGGCGTGGCCCTCGTCGGCGCCCATGACGCGGCCGGTGTACAGAAGTTCCGCCGCGCGGCCCTGGCCGATGATGCGCGGCAGCATCGCGCAGGCGCCCATGTCGCAACCGGCCA
>JAGPCN010000088.1 GCA_018058035.1 Fuscovulum sp. | reverse complement strand
GCCTCGAGTGTGGCTTCGGGCGTGTCCGCTTCCACGGCGCGCAGCCAGTCCGCCTCGCGCGCCATCAGGCCCTTGAGATAGGGCGAACACCCCGCCGTCGCGGCCAGCAGGCCGCGCAAGTCGGGCGCAAGGTCGGCAAAGGCCCGTGCCGTGTCGGCGGCGGCATCGGGATCATGCGGCAAGGGCTGGCGGGTCAGGCGCGCGGTCAGGGTCATGGCGGCACCATGCGGCGGGGGCTCGCAAGGGTCAACCGCCCCTCTCCCGCCCGGGCGGTGAAGCAAATGCGCGGCTGCCGCCGCAAGCCTTTTTCGTTTTGGCGGATGTCGTTCCGGATGGACTATGTCGCCTGACGAGGGGCGCTGCCCCTCGAGCTCCCCGGGGTATTTTCACCAGAATGAAGTCCACGCCCCTTCAGTCCGGTGCAAGTACCCCGGGGGGTTTGGGGGGCTGGCCCCCCATCAGCCGAGGAGGAGCGCGCATGCCCGACGACGAGAGGAAAGGCTTCGCCGCAAGGCGTCGATTGCTTCACCTCAGCCCCCTTGACCGCCCCGGCCCCGTCGACTTTGCTTGCAGGACGAACGGAGGACCGATGTCAAAATCCTTGGCCCGCGTGATTGCAGCCCTGAAGGCGGCGGGACTGGATACCCGACCCGTCGAGATGCCGGCTGACACCCGCACCGCCTTGCAGGCCGCCGAGGCGGCCGGTTGCGCCTTGGACCAGATCGTCAAGTCGATCCTGTTCCAGGGCGCGAGTGGCCGGCTCTTCCTGTTCCTTACTGCCGGGGGCAACCAGGTGGATCCCGGCCGCGCCTCGATCCTGGCCGCAGAGCCGCTGGGGCGGGCCGACGGCCAGACCGTGCGCGAACGCACCGGCTTTGCGATCGGCGGGGTGGCACCTCTGGGCCACCTTGCCCCCTTGCCGACCTGGATCGACCCGCGGCTGCTGGAGTTCGATCTGGTCTGGGCCGCCGCAGGAACACCGCGTCACATCTTTGCCTGCGCCCCCGGCGCACTTGCCCGTGCTGCCGGCGCCACCCGGGCCCTGTTCACCGCGTGACAGGACCCGAGGTCGCGTCCACGGGGCCCTGCGGCCGCCATGTGAATAAAGTTTACATATGCTCTTGCGCGACTCGGTCGCCTGCCCCACATTGCGACATGTGAAGCCTATTCACATCCATCAACCGGGAGTTCCCATCCATGAGCACCACCGCCGTCCATCCTTCCTCCGGGCCCTTCGGCTGGCTTCGCCGCGGGGAAGCGTGGCTCGACACCAAGGGACGGGCCGCGTGGATCGCCGCCATGGTCCTGGGCTTCGTCGTCTTCTGGCCCTTGGGCCTGGCCCTTCTGGCCTACATGATCTGGGGAAAACGCATGTTCAGCAAATCCTGCCGCTTCGGCCGCCATCGTCACCCCGACGGGCGCGCCGCCTTTGCCGCCGAATGGGGCCGCATGGACCGCACCGCCTGGCGCGGCACCGGCAATGCCGCCTTCGACGCCTACAAGGCCGACACGCTGCGCCGTCTGGAAGACGAGCAGGAGGCCTTCGAGACCTTCCTGCAACGCCTGCGCGACGCCCGCGACAAGACCGAGTTCGACACCTTCATGGAAGACCGCGCCCGGGCCGGCCGCGAGGCCGCCGCCGAGACTTCGGCGCCGGCCCCCGAGGCGCCCCGTCGCGGCGAATACTGATCCTCGCAACCGCAGTCCGGCCCCGCCCGCCTTGGGCGGGGCCATCTCTTTCCCGCGTCAAGCGACTTGGCGGAACGCGCGTGCCCTGCTAGCTTTGGCTGGTCCAGCATCCCGGATCCCCATGCGCCACACGCTTCCCATCGCGCCGCAGTTCTATGTGACGGCCCCGCAACCCTGCCCCTATCTGGATGGGCGGATGGAGCGCAAGCTGTTCACCGCGCTGCAGGGCGAACACGCGCAGCGGTTGAACGACACGCTATCGAAGCAGGGCTTCCGGCGCAGCCAGAACGTGCTCTACCGCCCCTCTTGCGCGGAATGCTCGGCCTGCCTGTCGGCCCGCATCCGGGTCTCGGACTTTGAACCCAACCGCGCGCAACGCCGCATCACCAAGAAGAACGCCGTCCTGCGCCGCAACGCCACCAGCCCCTGGGCCACCGAAGAGCAGTTCCAGCTGTTCCGCCGCTATCTCGACAGCCGCCACGCCGATGGCGGCATGGCCGACATGGACATCTTCGAATTCGCCGCGATGATCGAGGAAACCCCGATCAAGAGCCGCGTCATCGAATATACCCGCCCCGCCGGCCCCGGCGAAACCGGACGCCCGCTGGCCGCCGTCTGCCTGACCGATGTCTTCGACGACGGGCTGAGCATGGTCTACAGCTTTTACGACCCCGACCTGTCCGCCCAGTCGCTGGGCACCCATGTCATCCTGGACCATGTCGCCATCGCGCGCGAGGCGGGGCTGCCCTTCGTCTACCTGGGCTACTGGGTGCCGGGCAGCCGCAAGATGGGCTACAAGGCGGCGTTTTCGGCGGTCGAGATCTACAAGGGCGGCGAATGGCAGCCGATCGGCGACCCCGCCGACCATGGCGCCGAACTGCACCCGCTGTCCGTCGCCCCGATCGCCGAGCAGGTGGCCCGCATCTCGCTGCCCGAAGCGCGAATTCACCGCGAATGAGCGCGTCGCGCCTGGCGGCACTGGCGCTGGTGGTGCCCGACTATGACAGCGCCATTGCCTTCTTCACCGCCACCCTGGGCTTTCGCCTGACCGCCGACTTGCCGCAGACCGCGTCGGACGGCCGCCGCAAGCGGTGGGTCACGGTCGAGCCGCCGGGCGGCGGCGCGCGGATCGTGCTGGCGCAGGCCGAGGGCGACCGCCAGGCCGCCGCCATCGGCGACCAATGCGGCGGGCGGGTGTTCCTGTTCCTGGAGACCGACGATTTCGCCCGCGACCACGCCGCCCTGCTGGCCGCCGGCATCCGCTTTGAAGAGGCGCCGCGCCAGGAACCCTATGGCACCGTCGCCGTCTGGCGCGACCCCTGGGGCAACCGCTGGGACCTGATCCAGTCGCGCGCACCCGCCGCCTGAACTGTGCCGGGCGCACGGCAGACTTGACCAAAGCCCGCAATGCGCCTAATTGGACAAATAACTTTACCAGTTTGACCAGAGCCGCGACAAGACGGCCGATCCTACAGGGGGGAATGCCCATGCAACCTGCGCTGGCGCTGTCGCGCCTGATCGACCGCATCACCGCCGCCGTCGGCAAGGGCGTGATGTGGCTTATCCTGCTTGCCGTCCTTGTCAGCGCCGGCAATGCCATCGTCCGCAAGGCGGTGAACTGGTCGTCGAACTCGCTTCTGGAGCTGCAATGGTACCTGTTCGGCGCCGCCTTCATGGGCGCTGCCGCCTACACACTGCAACAGAACGAACATATCCGCATTGACATCTTCTACGGCACCCGAACCCGGCGCACCCAGCACTGGATCGACCTTTTCGGGCATGTCTTCTTTACCCTGCCCTTCGTCGTGCTGATGACCTGGATGCTGGTCCCCTATGCTTGGGCCGCCTGGCAGATCGGCCAGATCTCGACCAATGCCGGGGGCCTGGTGATCTGGCCGGCGCGGGCCATCCTGGCGGCGGGCTTCGCGCTGCTGATCCTTCAGGTGGTCTCCGAGATCATCAAGAAGGTCGCCGTGATGCAGGACCTGATCCCCGACCCGCATCCCTTCGTCTCGGCCCACGAGGCCGCCGAACTGGAGGGCGCCGAACTGGCCAAGGCTGTCGCCGCGACCGAGGAGAAGCGCTGATGCTGGAATTCATCGCCATCAACATGGCGCCGATCATGTTCGCCAGCCTGGTGATCTTTTTGTTGCTGGGCTATCCGGTCGCCTTTTCGCTGGCCGCCAACGGGTTGGTGTTCTTTGCCATCGGCGTCTGGCTGGCACCCTGGTCCGAGGGCACGATCACTCTGGACTGGCCGCTTCTCTTCACCATGCCGCAGCGGCTGTGGGGGATCCTGTCGAACGATACCTTGCTGGCCATTCCCTTCTTCACCTTCATGGGGATCGTGCTGGAACGCAGCGGCATGGCCGAGGACCTGCTGGACACCGTGGGCCAACTGTTCGGCCCGATCCGCGGCGGCCTGGCCTATGCCGTCGTGATCGTCGGCGCGCTGCTGGCGGCCACCACCGGCGTCGTGGCGGCATCGGTGATCGCCATGGGCCTGATCTCGCTGCCGATCATGCTGCGCTATGGCTATGACCGGCGCATCGCCAGCGGCGTCATCGCGGCCTCGGGCACGCTGGCGCAGATCATCCCGCCCAGCCTGGTGCTGATCGTGCTGGCAGACCAGCTGGGCCGGTCGGTGGGCGACATGTACGCCGGCGCCATGATCCCCGGCCTGGTCCTGACCGGGCTTTACATCGGCTACATCTTCCTGGTGTCGATCCTGCGCCCGGCCTGGGTGCCCGCCCTGCCGGTCGAGGCGCGCACATTGGGCCATGGCGTGACCTCGCTGCTGGTGGCGCTGGTCCTGTGTATGGCGATCGGCTACGGCGCGCATGTCTGGCTGTACCCGACGCAGGGCGCCAATGCCGACATCCTGGGCGCCAGCGTCGGCATCGTCGTCATCTATCTCTGGGCCATCGCCGACAAGGCCCTGGGGATGAACCTGCTGTCGAACCTGGCCCGCCAGGTCATCGTCGTGCTGATCCCACCGCTGGCGCTGATCTTCCTGGTGCTGGGCACCATCTTCCTCGGGATCGCCACGCCCACCGAAGGCGGAGCCATGGGCGCGGTCGGCGCCATGGTGCTGGCGGCGATGAAGCGGCGGCTGAACGGGGCGGTGATCAGCCAGGCGCTGGCCTCGACCACGCGGCTGTCGGCCTTCGTCATCTTCATCCTGATCGGCGCGCGGGTGTTCTCGTTGTCGTTCTACGGCGTCAACGGCCATGTCTGGGTGGAACACCTGCTGGTGGGCCTGCCGGGCGGGCAGACCGGGTTCCTGATCATCGTCTCGATCCTGGTGTTCCTCTTGGCCTTCTTCCTGGATTTCTTCGAGCTGGCCTTCATCATCGTGCCCCTGCTGGTCGCCCCGGCGGTGGCGCTGGACATCGACCTGATCTGGTTCGGCGTGATCCTGGCGGTGAACATGCAGACCTCGTTCATGCACCCGCCGTTCGGCTTTGCGCTGTTCTACCTGCGCTCGGTCGCGCCGCGGGGGGCCTATCTGGACAAGGTCACCGGGCAGCGGCTGGACGGCGTCACCACCGGGCAGATCTACTGGGGCGCAGTGCCCTTCGTGGTGATCCAGGTGGTGATGATCGGCATCACCATCGCCTTCCCGCAGATGGTGATGCACTACAAGGCGCCGGCGGTCGACCCCGCCTCGATCGAGATCAAGATGCCGACGCTGACCCCGCTGGCGCCGGGCGGCGCCGCGCCCGCCCTGCCCGGCGTGCCCGCGCTTGGCGCCCCGAACTTCGGCGCCCCGGCCGAGGGCACGGCCCCCGCCGCCCCCGGCCTGGGCGGGCCCAAGCTGGGGGCGCCGGTCGTCAATCCCTGAGCCGCCTCAAGCCAACAGAAAAGGCCCCGGAATTCTCCGGGGCCTTTTCCTTTCAACGGGTTGCCGGGCGGCGTTACAGCTTGCCCGCCTGCTGCTGCGCCATCATGAAGACGTCATAGTTGTATTCCGCGATCTGCGCGTTCAGGTAGGCGTCGCGGCGGAAGGCGTCCTGGGCGTCCTTGATCTTCTTGAAGGTCGCGTTGGTGGCGCTGACCTCGTCATAAGTGGCCTTGGCGGCATCGAAGGCCGCCGACAGCACATCCTGCGGCAGGGGGCGCAGCTGCGCGCCATTGGCCACCAGCGATTTCAGCGCGGTCGGGTTCTTCCAGTCATAGCTGGCCAGCATGTCGGTGTTGGCCACCACGCAGCCGGCCTTCAGGATGGCCTGATAGGCCGGCGGCAGTTCGCCCCACTTGGCCAGGTTGATCATCGTGGCGATCGAGGGGCCACCCTCCCACCAGCCGGGATAGTAGTAGTAGGGCGCGACCTTGAAGAAGCCCAGCTTCTCGTCGTCATAGGGGCCGACCCATTCGGCGGCATCGATGGTGCCCTTTTCCAGGGACGGATAGATGTCGCCGCCGGCGATCTGCTGCGGCACCACGCCCAGCTTCTCGATCACCTTGCCGGCAAAGCCGCCGATCCGCATCTTCAGCCCCTGCAGGTCGGCCAAGGAGTTGATCTCCTTGCGATACCAGCCCGCCATCTGCACCCCGGTATTGCCGGCCGGGAAGGCGATCAGGTTCTGGGTGGCATAGAATTCGTTCATCATGTCGATGCCGCCGCCGTAGTAGAACCAGGCGTTCATCATCCGGGCGTTCAGGCCGAACGGCACCGCGGCACCCAGGGCATAGGTCGGGTCCTTGCCCCAGAAGTAGTAGGGCACGGTGTGGCAGGCCTCGACCGTCCCGGCCGAGACCGCATCCGCGGCCTCAAGGCCCGGCACCAGTTCGCCCGCCGGAAAGATTTGCAGCGTGAACTTGCCGTCGGTCGCCTCGGAGACGTATTTCGACATCGTCTCGGCCGCGCCGAAGATGGTGTCCAGCGACTTGGGGAAGGACGAGGTCACCCGCCAGGTCACCGTCGGCGCCTCTTGCGCGATGGCCGGGGCCGCGAGCGCACTGGCGCCCGCAGCCGCCACTGTGCCCACCGTGGCCTTGGTCAGGAAAGAACGGCGATCCATTGGGTCTCCTCCACTGTTGGTGCCCCACGCTCCCTGCGGGGCATGTTGATGGACGAAGCCTAACGGCCACCGCCAAGGTTGCAACCCATTTCGTCGGGGAACCTGCGGATTTGGTAAGGAAATATTACCACCAGAGGAGATTTCCGGCGCAGCCGCCCAATCCGGCGGCATTTCCCGGCAGTCCGGCGGCCCGTCCCCGCGCGGGGACGGGCCGCCGGGGCGCGATCAGGCCAGGCCTTCGGCCTTCAGCGCGGCCTGCACCGACGGGCGGGCGGCAACCCGGCCGCGCAGCGCCGACAGGCGCGCAAAGCGCGACAGGTCGTGGCCCACATACTGCGACCAGTTGGTCACCGTGAACAGGTAGGCATCGGCCGGGGTGAACTCGGCCCCGGTCAGGAAGGCGCGGCCGTCGGCCAGCTTGTCCTCGATCACCTGAAGGCGGGCGTCCAGCAGTTGCATCTGCGCCGCCTTGGCCTCGTCCGACATCGGGCGGAAGAACGGCGAATAGGTCTTGTGGACCTCGGTCGAGATGTAGTTCAGCGCCTCGACCAGACGCGCCCGTTCCAGGCTGCCCAGCTGCGGCAGGGTGCCCGGCTTGGCGCTGTCCATCACATATTGCATGATGGCGACGCCTTCGGTCAGCACCTCGCCATTGTCCAGCCCCAGGGCGGGCACGGCGCCGCGCGGGTTGATGGCGGTGAAATCGGCGCCGGTCTCGGTGCGCTTGGCGCCGATATCGACCTTTTCGATGCCGAAGGGCTTGCCGGCCTCGATCAGGGTGATGTGCGAGGCCAGCGAACAGGCGCCCGGGCTGTAGTAGAGTTTCATTGGGGTCTCCATGCCGCGACTGCCGCGGTTTGCGCGGGCACCTTATCCGCGCCTTCTGCACCTGCGAAGGGCAGAGAGCGACTCATCGCCGCACAATCCCCCTGCATGGTCGCGCAGATTTCCGTTAGTTGCGCGAACGGGCGGCAGATCGCAAGAAAACTTCAAATTAGGCACCCCTCGCGACACTTTAGGTGCGCTTTTGCGGTTGACGCCCCCAAGACCCCGGCCTAGTGTCCGGCCCGCAAGCAACAGGGGCGGCAATGTCCGGCATTCTCGTACTTGGGGGAACGTGGCGCATGGGCCGGTAACGGCAGCCTGACCAGGCATCCATGCGCCCTCGGGACCCCACCCCGGGGGCTTTTTGTTGGCAGAGGACGGCGAAGGAAAGACGCAAGATGACCAAGGCGATGACCGGCGCGAAGATGGTGGTTCAGGCCCTCAAGGACCAGGGGGTCGAGGTGGTCTTCGGCTATCCCGGCGGCGCCGTGCTGCCGATCTACGATGAACTTTTCCTGCAAAACGACATCCGCCACATCCTGGTGCGCCACGAACAGGGCGCCGTCCACATGGCCGAGGGCTATGCGCGGTCGACCGGCAAGCCCGGCGTCGCGCTGGTGACCAGCGGCCCCGGTGCCACCAACGCCGTGACCGGCCTGACCGATGCGTTGATGGATTCGATCCCGATCGTGGTGCTGACCGGCCAGGTCCCCACCTTCATGATCGGCACCGACGGGTTCCAGGAGGCCGACACCGTCGGCATCACCCGCCCCTGCACCAAGATGAACTGGCTGGTGAAGGACACGGCGAAGCTGTCGGAAACCATCCACCAGGCCTTTCACGTCGCCACCCACGGCCGCCCCGGCCCGGTTCTGGTCGACATCCCGAAGGACGTGCAGTTCGCGCAAGCCGAATATGTGCAGCCGGAAAAGGCCCGCACCGACCATTACGCCCCTCGCGTCAAGGGTGACATCGACCAGATCACCAGGCTGGTCGAGATGATCGAGACCGCCGAGCGCCCGGTGTTCTACACCGGCGGCGGCGTCATCAACTCTGGCCGCGCCGCCAGCCAACTGCTGCGCGAACTGGTCGAGGCGACGGGATTCCCCATCACCTCGACCCTGATGGGCCTGGGCGCCTATCCGGCCAGCGGAAAGCACTGGATCGGCATGCTGGGGATGCATGGCCTGTACGAGGCCAACCTGGCGATGCACGGCTGCGACGTGATGATCAACATCGGCGCCCGCTTCGACGACCGCATCACCGGCCGGATCAAGGACTTTTCGCCCCGCTCGCGCAAGGCGCACATCGACATCGACCCTTCGTCGATCAACAAGGTCATCCATGTCGACGTGCCGATCATCGGCGATGTCGGGCACGTCCTGGAAGACGTGCTGAAGATCTGGAAGGCCCGCGGACGCAAGGTCAACAAGGCGGGCCTGGCCAAATGGTGGGCACAGATCGCCGAATGGCAGGCGGTCAACTGCCTGGCCTTCAAGAACAGCGACAAGACGATCAAGCCGCAATACGCGCTGCAACGGCTTGAGGCGCTGACCAAGGGCCACGACCGCTACATCTGCACCGAGGTCGGCCAGCACCAGATGTGGGCCGCGCAATTCCTGGGCTTCGAGGACCCGCACCGCTGGATGACCTCTGGCGGCCTGGGCACGATGGGCTACGGCCTTCCCGCCAGCATCGGCGTGCAGATCGCCCACCCCGAAGCGCTGGTGATCAACGTCGCGGGCGAGGCGTCGTGGCTGATGAACATGCAGGAAATGGGCACCGCGATGCAGTTCCGCGCCCCGGTCAAGCAGTTCATCCTGAACAACGAACGCCTTGGCATGGTGCGCCAGTGGCAGGAACTGCTGCACGGAGAGCGCTATTCGTCTTCGTGGAGCGAAAGCCTGCCCGATTTCGTCAAGCTGGCCGAGGCTTTCGGCTGCAAGGGCATCAAGTGCAGCGATCCCAAGGACCTGGACGACGCGATCAACGAGATGCTCCAGTACGACGGCCCGGTGATCTTTGACTGCCTGGTGGAAAAGCACGAGAACTGCTTCCCGATGATCCCCTCCGGCAAACCGCACAACGAGATGCTGCTGTCGGCCGACGCCGACGCCTTCAAGTCGGGCGCGGTTCTCGTTTGACAGGGCGGACCGGGGGCCAGCCCCCGGACCCCCGGGATATTTTTGGACAGATGAAAGGCAGAAGATGTCTGCGCTGAATATCAAGAAGGGCTCGACCAGCCATTCCGCCTATGACCTTCGCGACAGCAATGCGCAGGTCGAGGAAAGCCATACCCTGGCGGTGATCGTGGAAAACGAGCCGGGCGTGCTGGCGCGTGTCATCGGCCTTTTCTCGGGCCGCGGCTACAACATCGACAGCCTGACCGTGGCCGAGGTGGACCACACCGGCCACCGCTCGCGCATCACCATCGTCACCCGCGGCACGCCCGCCGTGGTCGACCAGATCGAGGCGCAGTTGTCGCGCATGGTGCCGGTGCATGAGGTGCATGACCTGACCGCCGAAGGGCCGAGCGTCCAGCGGGAACTGGCGCTCTTCAAGGTGCGCGCCAAGGGCGATGCGCGGATCGAAAGCCTGCGCCTGGCCGAGATCTTCCGCGCCAATGTGGTCGACAGCACGCTGGAAAGCTTTGTCTTCGAGATGACCGGCACGCCCGAAAAGATCGACGCCTTTGCCGACCTGATGCGCCCCCTGGGCCTGCGCGAGATCGCCCGGACCGGCGTCGCCGCGCTGTCACGGGGCGCCTGAGGCCCGTCGCGGCCGGGTCAGGCGTTCCTCGACCCGGCCCTTGACCAGCCAGGCGATGGCGAAGGCCCAGATCGCCACGCCCTCGAACCACAGGATCAGCATCCCGCCCTCCACCACGCGCTGCGGCCCTTCGGGGCCGCGGATGCGGAACCAGCTGGCCACGATCACTGCCGCCGTCATCGCCAGGATGGTCCAGCCGCAGGCAAGGTAGATGCGGCGGCGCAGGGGCTTCGCCGTGCGGGCGAACTTACGCAGGCACATCGCGGCCAGTGCCGACAGGAAGATGATGGCCGACAGGTAATGCGCCCCGGCCGCCGCCTTGTAGCCAAGCGCCTGCTGGGTGATCGAGCCGAGGAGGTTGGCGTTCATCGGCGTTTCGTTCGGGAAATAGGCCACGCCAAAGGCGGCCAGGCCGGCGATGGTAGTGATGACATCGTCCGACACATGCTCTCCGGCGGCGGGGTCGTGGCCGGGATAGGTGATCAGGAACAGGCCCATGGCCGTCAGCACGCCGACGAAGGCATCGCGCATCAGCGTGTGGTAATAGTCGCTGATCGAGGGTTCGACCGCGCCCTGGCTGAACCAGCCGCCCAGGATCAGCAGCACCGGCAGCGCCATGCCCAGCCAGCCCAGGGTCTTGCGGATGCGGTAATAGGCGCGGACGACATCGTCGCGGTTCGGCTCGTCCATTCTTGGCCCCGTTTCTTGGCCCCGATTCTTGGCCTGTTCAGGCCCCGCGGAACCGGGGCGGGCGTTTGTCCAGGAACGCGGCCACGCCTTCGCGGAAATCCGCGGTGGCGCCGCAGCGGCCCTGCAATTCTGCCTCTTGCGCCAGGGCCTTGCCAAGGTCGATGTCGAACGACCCGCGCAGCGCCTGTTTCAGCGCGGCATAGGCCACGCCCGGCCCCGCCGCCAGATGCGCCGCGCGCGCCGCCACCGCTTGCGCGAACCGGTCGTCCGGCACCGCCTCCCAGATCATGCCCCAGTCGGCGGCCTGGGCGGCGCTGATCTTCTCGGCGAACAGGGCCGCCCCCATGGCGCGCGCCAGCCCGATCTGGCGCGGCAGCCAATGCGTGCCGCCGGCATCGGGGATCAGCCCGATCCGGGTGAAGGCCTGGATGAACGAGGCGCTTTCGCAGGCGATCACCACATCGCAGGCCAGCGCCAGGTTGGCCCCCGCCCCCGCTGCCGCCCCGTTCACCGCTGCGATGGTCGGCACCGGGCTGTCGGTGATCAGCCGCAGCAGCGGCACATATTCCTCGGTCAGGATGCGTTCGAAATCCACCGCCTCGAGGTGGCCCGCATCGTTCAGGTCCTGGCCCGAGCAGAAGGCCCGCCCGGCCCCCGTGATGACGATGCAGCGCGCCGTCGCCTGCAAGGCGCGCAGCGCCGAAGCCATCTCGTGGCGCAGATCGCGCGACAGGGCGTTCATCACCTCGGGGCGGTTCAGCGTGACGGTGCCGACGCCGCCCGCTTCGGTGACCGTGATCGTGGTAAAGTCCATCGCCGCCTCCGCTTTTGGCGCGACGATGCCCGCGGGGCGGCGAAAGGCCAAGCCCGACGCAGCGTCAGCCCTTGAGGATCTGGTCCAGCCGGGCCTGTTCCTCGGCCGAAAGGTCGGTCTCGGGCGCGGTGCTGCGGCGGCGCATGGCGGCAAAGGCAATCGCCCCCCCGGCCAGCAGCATCGCCGGCCCGGCCAGCCAGAGGATCAGGTTAACACCGGTCTTCGGCGGGTCGAACAGCACGAATTCGCCATAGCGGGCGACCAGGAAGTCGATCACCTGCTGGTCGCTGTCGCCGGCCACCAGCCGTTCGCGGATGATGATGCGCAGGTCGCGACTGATCCGGGCGTTCGAATCGTCGATCGTCTCGCCCTGGCAGACCGGACAGCGCACCGCGCGGCTGATTTCGCGCGCACGGGCCTCAAGCGCGGGGTCGGCAAGCACCTCGTCAGGCTGGACCGCCAGGCCGGGGGCGGCCAGCGCCATCATCAGGGCCAGGGCCGCGAACGTGTGCCGGAAAAGGCCACTCATTCCGCCGGCACCCCTTGCGGCGCGGCGCGGCGCGCTCCGGCGGCCACGCGATAGCGCCGGTCGCTGAGACTGAGCAGCCCGCCAAGCGCCATCATCAGCGCGCCCCCCCACAGCCAGTTGGCAAAGGGCTTGACATAGCCGCGCACCGCCCAGCCGCCGCCCTCTTGCGGGTCGCCGATCACCAGGTAGATGTCGCGCAGGGGGCCGTAGTCGATGGCGGCCTCGGTCGTGGGCATCGCCTGCACCGGATAGACGCGCTTTTCGGGGAACAGCACCGCCACCTCGGCGCCGCCGCGCGTCACCGCCATCTCGGCCATGGTCGAGACGTAGTTCGGCCCCTGTTCCTGATGCACCTTGCGCAGCGTCACCTCATAGCGGCCCAAGGGATAGGTCTCGCCCTCGCGCGCGACGCGGATATCCTCGACCATCCAGGCATTCATCGCGGCGGCGGCAAAGACCGTGATGCCCAGGCCGGAATGCGCCGTGGCCTTGCCCCAGTCGGCCCGCGGCAGGCGGGTCAGGCGGCCCAGGCGGTCGCCGCCGCGGCCGGTGCGCGACCACAGATCCCAAAGCGCGCCGAACACCACCCAGGCGCCAAGCGCCGCGCCGACCGGGCCAAGTGCCGACCGCCCGGTCTGCATCGCAAAGGCCAGCCCGCCAAGCGCCAGCGCCAGCACCGCCACCGGCATCAGGCTGCGCAGGGCCCGGCCCAGGTCGCCGCGTTTCCAGGCCAGCATCGCGCCGGGGGGCAGGATCACCGCCAGCGCCACGAAGAACGGCGTGAAGGCCGCGTTGAAGAACGGCTCGCCGACCGAGACGGTGCGCCCGATGGCGACCTCGGCCACCAGAGGCCAGATCGTGCCGATGAAGACGACCAGCGCCGACACCGCCAGCAGGATGTTGTTCGCGACCAGCGCGCTTTCGCGGCTGACCATGCCGAACAGGCCCTTCGCCTCCATCGCGCCGGCACGCCAGGCGTAAAGCACCAGCGCGCCGCCGGTGAAGAAGGCCAGGATGCCCAGGATGAACACCCCCCGCGCCGGGTCGGAGGCAAAGGAATGCACCGAGGTGATGACGCCCGAGCGCACGATGAAGGTGCCGATCAGCGAAAAGCCAAAGGCCATGATCGCCAGGAGGATGGTCCAGCTTTTCAGCGACTCGCGCTTTTCCACCACGATGGCGGAATGCAGCAGCGCGGCGGCCAGCAGCCAGGGCATGAAGCTGGCGTTTTCCACCGGGTCCCAGAACCAGAAACCGCCCCAGCCCAGTTCGTAATAGGCCCACCACGACCCAAGCGCGATGCCGATGGTCAGGAACACCCAGGCGGCCAGCGTCCAGGGCCGCACCCAGCGGGCCCAGGCAGCATCGACCCGGCCCTCGATCAGGGCGGCGACGGCGAAGCTGAACGCCATGCTCAGGCCGACATAGCCGAGGTAGAGGAACGGCGGATGGAAGGCGAGGCCGGGGTCCTGCAGCAGCGGGTTCAGGTCCTGCCCGTCCATCGGCGGGGTCTGCAAGCGCCAGAACGGGTTCGAGGTGAACAACAGGAAGGCCAGAAAGGCCACCCCGATCAGCCCCTGCACCGCGATGACGCGGGCCCGCAGGCCGGCGGGCAGGTTCTGCCCGAACCAGGCCGCACAGGCGCCGAACAGCGCCAGGATCAGCACCCACAAGAGCAGGCTGCCCTCGTGGTTGCCCCAGACGCCACTGACCTTGTAGAGCATCGGCTTCAGCGTGTGGCTGTTCGCCGCCACCACCGCCAGCGAGAAATCTGAGACGACAAAGGCCCAGGTCAGTGCCGCAAAGGCCACCGCGACCAGCAGGAACTGCGCCACCGCCGCGGGGCCGGCCATCGCCATCAGCGCCGGATGCCGGGTCTGCGCGCCCCACATCGGC
>JAGPCN010000316.1 GCA_018058035.1 Fuscovulum sp. | reverse complement strand
CCGGTTCTGATCGCGCGTTCACGTTCATCAGCAGGTCGCGCGCCGGGTCCAGCACCGGCGCCACACCGCCAAGCGCCATGCAGATCATCCAGGTCCCGGTCGACACCACCGCCAGCGGCCCCTTGCGGCCCAGATGCGGCACCAGCGAGGCGTTGGAATCGTGAATGCCCGCCAGCACCGGCGTTGCCGCCGGCAGCCCCGTCGCCGCCGCCACCTCGGGCCGCAAGGGCCCCAGCACGTCGCCCGCCTGGCGCAGGGGCGGGAACAGCCCGCGCCAGCCCATCCGGTCGACCAGCGTGCTGAACCGGCCCTCTCGGGGCGCCCAGAGATCGGTGTGGCAGCCCAGCGAGGTCGCCTCGGACGCCGCGATTCCGCTGAGGCGGAAGGCCCAGTATTGCGGGTAGGTCAGCACCCAGGCGGTGCGGGCAAAGGCCTCGGGAAAGCGCATCGCCTGCCAGTGCAGCTGCGCGCCCAGGTTCAGGCCCATGGGCAGGCGCGGTGACCCGGTTTCGGCAAATCCGGGGCGCAGCGCGTCATAGTCGGCCGCCGTCTCCTGCGGCCCGTCGTGTTCGTAATCCAGCATCGGCAGCACTGCCTGACCGGCGGCATCGACCAGCACTGCCGCCGCGCCATGGGTGGTTATGGAAACCGCCTCCACCCCGCCCTGCCCGGCCAGCAGCCGCAGGCCGCCCAGCACGAAATCCCACAGCGCGGCGATGTCGTGATGCGGATAGGGAGGCCCGGCCAGAACGGCATTGGGCCGCCGCGCCACCACCGTCTCGGTGCCCGTTTCCAGGTCCACCGCCAGCAGCTTGGCGTTGGTCTTGCCGATGTCGATGACCGCGATGGTCCGCACGCCCCGCCCCCTTGCCCCTAGGGCCGCGCCCGGCCGATGCCGTGCTTCAGCTTGGTCGGAGGTACGCCAAAGCGGGCACGGAACGACTTGGAGAAATGCGACACCGAGTCAAAGCCGCAGGCGGTGGCGATCTCGATCAGGGTCAGGTCGGTGGTGGCCAAGAGGTTGCGCCCGCGGTCCAGCCGCAGGCCGCGGTAGAATTCGCCCGGGGTCTGGCTGGTGGTGTCGCGGAACAGCCGTTCCAGGTGCCGTCGCGAATAGCCCGCCGCCTCGGCCAGGTCGTCCATCGACAGCGGGCTGTCGATATGGCGGTTCATCAGGTGGACCACCGCGATCAGCACCGGGTTGCGCGACGACATCAGCGCCGCCATCGAGCTGCGCTGCGTCGGCTCCACCCCCGGCAGGACGGTGCGCAGGCACATGTCCGACACCATCGCCGCGAAATCCGGGCCGTGATCCTCGGCGATCACCGACAGCATCATGTCGGTCGCCGCCGCGCCGCCGCCGCAGGTCATGATCCGGGCGTCGGTCTCGAACCGGCTGGCGGTGGGGGGCAGGTCGGGGAAGGTCTCGGCAAAGCCCGGCTGGTTTTCCCAATGCAGGGTGAACCGCCGCCCCTCCAGCAGGCCGGCGCCGGCCAAAGCCACCGCGCCGGTGCAGATGCCGCCCACCACACCGCCAAAGCGGTGATGGCGCTGCACCATGGCGATCACCGCGGGCGAGGCCGCCGCCGTCGCCGGGTTGCCGGCGCAGACGAACAGCCGCACTTCCTTGTCCTGCGGCGCCAGCGGCCCGTCCACCCCCACCGGGATCCCGGCCGAGCTGGCGACCGGAGCGCCAGTTTCCGACAGCAGCCGCCAGCGATAGAGCGGCGCCTGCGACAGCTGGTTGGCAATGCGCAGCGGTTCCACCGCCGAGGCGAAGGCCAGGAAGGTGAACCCCGGCACCAGGACAAAGGCATAGGCGCGGGTCTGGCCGGGCTGGCGGACCGGCAGAAAGGCGGCGCCCTTGGGCACCAGCGCGCCCAGGCCCGCACCGATGCCGTCGCCGATCGTGTCGCCGATACCGTCGTCGTCCATCCCTCTGCTCCGTCCCGCGTCGCCAGGGGTCCCCCGCGTTTCCTGTCTGGGCGCAAGGCGCGAAAACCGCAAGCCCGGAGTTTACCCCCCGCGGCACGGACCGGCCGGGGCCGGTGACGGCCAGGGGCGCAACCGCCCCGGCGGATCGCGGGCAAGGGGGCACAGGATGCATCCCTCTGGTCCACAGAACCGCGGAGCCCTGGCCTTTGGCAACCGGACTCGGTTTCCGACCCTCTGCCGCACCGGGCGGATTTCCCGGCCTGCCACCCGTCACAGCCGGCTTCGGGCTGAGTGGGGCTCTGGAGCGCAACCTGGTCCCTGACCGGACGCCCGCTTTCCCTGGACAGACCTATCCTGCGCGGGTGCTGTCAGACGAATGCGAACCAGCCTCCGTTACCCCCATCCCCCGGGTTCTGTCAGGCAGCGAGAAGGCCGCGCCACCCGGCGAGAGAGGCGGCGCGGGTCATCTTGCAGGTGTCGCGGGCCAGGAGGTCGCGCTCTGTCGAGGCGTGGTTGTGGGTCGATGCCTGTAATTGGGCGAGCTGCTGCAATCTGCGCATGCGCCGGAACCGCACCATCGCCCGTCCGCGTCGCCGGAACGGCAGCTGCGGGTTCCCTGCCCTGGCGGCGATCCGGCGGCCAGTCTTCCCCTCATCGCCGCGGACAGGGTCCTTCAGTGCGGCGCCGCAGGATCGCAACTTGTCGGTCACGATGGCCTGGGGCCGCCCAGGCCGCCGCATGGCTTTCGTCAGGGATTCCAGGGCCGCCTTGCGATCTTGCGCCTTGGCCACGATGCTTTCCAGAACCTCGCCGTCGTGATCGACCGCCCGCCAGTGGTCCTGCGTCACCCCGGCAGTTCGGCGGGGGACATCTTGACCACGTCAAAGCCGCCGACCGGCACTTCGCCCACAGTCGGGTCGACAGGCCGGTTGATGTGGCGGATCAGGGTGGACTTTCCCGACCCGGACAGACCCATGATGACCTGGATCGTTCCCGGGGGGATGTCGAGGTTGATGTCGCGCAGCCCCGGGATATGCCCGTGCCGGGTGTTCAGCTCGGTCTTGGTCAGGCCGCCGCGAACCGCCTCGACATAGGCCTGCGGGGAAGGGCCGAATATCCTGTATAGGTTGCGGATCCGGATTCCGCCACTTGCAGGACCAGCCATTGGTCACCTATCGGTGCTTCTGAAGACGCTTGCCATGGGCCCGGCTGACGCGGTCGAACATGATGGCAATGCCGACGATGGCCAGGCCGTTGAAGACGCCCAGAAGGGCGTCATCATCGGCGCCGGTCCTGCCGGGCAGGAAGCCGCCCGTGTCGCCGGTGAACGCGGTCACCGATCCTGCACGAGGCCGCACCGCAAGCGGGGGGCCAGCTGCGCCTGACCGCGCAAAGCCAGCACCGGCGCGGGATGATCGGCGTCAGCGACTGGCGCGTGCAGCAGCACGAACCGCTGGGCGTCGAGATCCGCTACAACAGCTTTGCCGAAGCCGACACGATCCTTGCCGACGCGCCCGACGTGGTGATCATCGCCACCGGCGACCTGCCGCATACCGAGGTGCTGCGGTCGGGCAACGAACATGTCGTCTCGACCTGGGACATCATCTCGGGCGACGTGTAGCCGGGGTCCGACGTGCTGATCTACGACGACGCGGGCGACCATGCCGGGATGCAGGCGGCCGAAGTCATTGCGGCGTCCGGCGCGAAGCTGGAAATCATGACCCGCGACCGCGCCTTCGCGCCGGAAGCCATGGCCATGGCCATGGCCATGAACCCGGTGCCCTACATGCGCGCACTGCAGAAGCGCGACGTGAAATTCACCGTGACCAATCTGGTCGAAGCGGTGCGCAAGGACGGCAACATGCTGGTCGCCACCATCGGCAGCGACTACGGCGGGATCGCCAGGGAACAGCGCCACGACCAGGTCATCGTCAACCATGGAACCCGACCAAACGACGACCTCTGCCACGCGCTCATCCCGCATCCGGTGAACGAAGGCGCGGTCGACTCCGACGACCTGATCGACGGCAAGGTGAAGGTCCGCGTCATGCCGCGCGTCGCCGCGCTGTTGGACGTGATGGTGCTGACCGACGTGACCGCCGTGATCGACGCGGGCACCTTCGAGCGCCCGATCTACGCCGGCAACGCGATCCAGACCGTCAAGTCGGCC
>JAGPCN010000087.1 GCA_018058035.1 Fuscovulum sp. | reverse complement strand
CGGCGCGCAGCATCTCGACGATGTCGGGGCTTTGGCCGGACTGCGAAATGCCGATGCAGGCGGCCCCGCCCAACCGCAGCGGACGGCGGTAGATCGACGCCACCGACGGCCCGACCGAGGCCACCGGAACCCCGGCCAAAAGCTCGGCCGCGTACTTCAGATAGGTCGCCGCATGGTCCGAAGACCCCCGCGCCACGGTCACCAGCAGCCCCGGCTGCGCCTGCCGCATCGCCTGGGCCGCGCGCCGCACCTCGGGGGCCGACTCGGTCAGGAAGCGGGCGGCGACGGCCGGGATTTGGGCGATTTCGCGCGCCATGTGGGTGGTCATCTCAGGCTCCCTCCTCGGGCAATTTCAGTTCCACGGCAAAGTCATAGGCATCGCCGCGGTACAGCGACCGGGTAAACTCGACCACCCGCCCCGAGGGCAGATAGCCGACCCGCTCGATCCTCAGCCCCGCCGATCCGGGCGTGACGCCCAGAAGCTGCGCATCGCGGTTGCCCAGGTTGGTGGCCGAGATCCGCTGCACCGCCCGCACCGGACGCGCGCCGCGGGCCTGCAACGCGAGATAGAGCGAGGTCTCGACCGCCTCGGGTTCGGGCAGCAGCGCGGCGGGGATCGAGGCGCGCTCGATCGCAAGCGGCACGCCATCGGACATCCGAACCCGCTCCAGCCGCGCGACGAAATCGCCCGCGCCCAGGCCAAGCGCCATCACTTCTTCGGGGGCCGGGGCATCGACACGGCGCGACAGCCACAGCGAATCGACCGTGCGCCCGCGCCGCGCCATGTCTTCGGTGAACGAGGTCAGCAGCGACAGAGCCTGTTCCAGCCGCTCGACCCGTTGCGCGACAAAGGTGCCCGAGCCCTGGCGCTGCACCAGATGTCCCGCGGCGACCAGCGCCTGCACCGCCTTGCGCACCGTGACGCGGCTAAGACCGGTCATGCTGGCCATGTCGCGTTCGGCCGGCAGGCTGTCGCCGGGCTTCAGCCGACCGGAGGCGATGGCCTCGGAGAGTCGTCTCTGCAATTGCAGATACAGTGGCCCGGCACCGGCATCGTCAAAGGCATCGGCGGCAAAAATCCGCTCCATCATGCGGCCCCCTGCGCCAGTATCAGCGCCCCATCCAGCGCCGTGCCGCGGGGCGGGCGCTGCGGCCAGCGCAAGGCCAGGCGGGGGGCGTGAAAGGCGGCAAGGCCCCCGGTCACCACCACGGGCAGCGGCGGGTCGGGCTGAAGCTCGGCCAGGGTCGCTGCAACCTCGGCGGCCGAAGCATCGCGCACCAGCGCTGCCGCCGGGTCGTCGGCCGCCAGCACGCGCGGCGCCAAGGTGGCCAGATCGGCAGGCCGCGCCCCGGCGGCAAAGCCGATCACCCCCTCGGACCCACCCATCTCGTCCAGCAGCGCTTGCAATAGCGGCGTGGGCGCGGCGCGCCCCTCGGCCATCCGCAGCGCCTGCGCAAGGATCGCCCGGCCGATCCTTGCGCCCGATCCTTCGTCGCCAAGCGCCAGGCCCCAGCCGCCGTATTGCCGCAACTGCCCGCTCTGCTGCACCACAAAGACCGACCCGGTGCCGATGGCCGCCAGAATCCCGTCGTCGGGACCAAGCGCGCCAAGCGCGGTGGCGATGGCATCGGTGGCCAGCCGCAGATGGCGGAACGGCAACAGGCCGGCCAGCGCCCGGTCGGTGCCGCGCGCATTGGCGCCGGCCAGGCCCAGCCCGGTCCGCACCTGGTCGGACGCCGGGTCCAGCCCCACCGCCTGCAATGCCTGTTGGGCGGCCGACAGGATGTTTGCCGCCGCGCCGGCGAGATCGGTGGCGACATTCGCCGGCCCGGCCGTGGCCTGCGCCAGAACCTGCCCGCCGGCGGCGGCCACAACCGCCCGACACCCCGTTCCGCCCCCGTCGATGCCCAGAAGGAAGGTCATGCGAATCTCCTTGGGAGAAGGATACCAAAGAAATACCACTTGGAAAGAGACATCTTCAAAGCGAGCCGAAATGGCGGTTGATGTGCCGGCATCAGCAAGGGGGTTTACAATTGGTATTAGTTTGGCATTATCGACATCAAAGGGGGAATCAGATGTCGCAAACCACCACGGAAGCCGTGCATCCCGCCTCTGCCGGCCTGCATGCCGCCGCAGGGGCCGAGGTGCTGCGCCGCCTGTGGTCGGCGCAATGTGACGCGCTGGCGGCGCTGCCCCCAGCTTTCCCGCAGATCGAAGCCGCGGCCGAAGCGGCGGCTCATACGCTGCGTGGCGGCGGCAAGCTGGCCTATGCGGGCGCCGGTTCCTCGGGGTTGATGGCGCTGTCCGATGCGCTGGAGCTGGCCGGAACCTTCGGCATCCCGCCCGACCGCACGCCCGTCCTGTTCGCTGGCGGCGCGGCGGCCCTGCTGCACATGGTCGGCTCGGTCGAGGATGATCCGGCGCTGGCGGCGCAGGATGTGCAGACCGCGGGCCTGGCCGAGGGCGACGCGGTGGTCTGCGTCTCGGCCTCGGGGCGCACCCCCTATACGCTGGCGGTGGCGCGACTGGCGGCCGAACGCGGCTCCACGGTGATCGGCATCGCCAGCGTGCCCGGATCGGTCTTGCTGGAGATGGCTGACATCGCGATCCTGCTGGAAACCGGGCCCGAGGTGATCGGCGGATCGACCCGGCTGGGCGCCGCCACGGCGCAGAAGGTGGCGCTGAACCTGATGTCGGTGCGGATCGGCATCCTGCTGGGCCATGTGCATGACGGCTTCATGGTCAACCTGGTGGCCGACAACGGCAAGCTGCGCGATCGCGCGGCGCGGATCGTCGCCGCGGTGGCAGGCGCCGCGCCTGACCGGGCGCGGGCGGCGCTGGAGGCGACGCAAGGTGCGGTGAAACCTGCGATCCTCGTTGCGCGCGGGCTCGCTCCGCCCCAAGCTGACCAGGCCTTGGCGCGAACCGGCGGCCATCTGGCGCCGCTCTTGGACTAAAATTCGATCAGGGCCGACCAAGGCCCGCAAACAGGGAGAAGACCCATGAAGACGACCTTTCGCCTGGCCTTGCTGACCGGCACCATCCTGGCCGGTCCGGCATTGGCCGAGACCACGCTGACCATCGAAAGCTGGCGCAACGACGACCTGACGATCTGGCAGGACACCATCATCCCGGCGTTCCAGGCCGCGCATCCCGATATCAAGGTGGTCTTCGCCCCCACCGCGCCGGCGGAATACAACGCCGCTCTGAACTCCAAGCTGCAAGCCGGCAGCGCCGGTGACCTGATCACCTGCCGCCCCTTCGACGCCAGCCTTGAGCTGTACAACCAGGGCCACCTGGCCGACCTGTCGGGCCTTGGCGCGATGGCGAACTTCTCTCCGGTGGCGAAATCCGCCTGGCAGACCGATGACGGCAGCGCCACTTTCTGCGTGCCGATGGCCTCGGTGATCCACGGCTTCATCTACAACAAGGATGCCTTCGAGGCGCTCGGCATCGCCGTTCCCACCACCCGCGACGAATTCTTTGCCGCGCTGGACAAGATCAAGGCCGATGGCACCTACATCCCGATGGCGATGGGCACCAACGACCAGTGGGAAGCCGCCACGATGGGCTACAACAACATCGGCCCGAACTACTGGAAGGGCGAAGAGGGCCGCCTGGCGCTGATCAAGGGCGAACAGAAGCTGACCGATCCGGCCTGGGTCGCCCCGTTCGAGGAACTGGCGCGCTGGAAGGACTATCTGGGCGACGGCTTCGAGGCGCAGACCTATCCCGACAGCCAGAACCTGTTCACCCTGGGCCGCGCCGCGATCTATCCGGCCGGTTCGTGGGAGATCTCGGGCTTCAACGCGCAGGCGCAGTTCAAGATGGGCGCCTTTGCGCCTCCGGTCGCGGCTGCGGGGGATACCTGCTACATCTCCGACCACACCGACATCGCCATCGGCATGAACGCCAAGTCGCCGAACGCCGAAGCGGCCAAGGTGTTCCTGGAATGGGTCGGCAGCCCGGAATTCGCGACGCTTTACGCCAACGCGCTGCCCGGCTTCTTCAGCCTGAACGCGACCCCGGTCGAGATGGCCGACCCGCTGGCGCAGGAATTCGTATCCTGGCGCGGCAAGTGCCAGTCGACGATCCGGTCGACCTACCAGATCCTGTCGCGCGGCACGCCGAACCTGGAGAACGAGACCTGGAACGCCAGCGCCAACGTGATCCGCGGCACCGAAACGCCCGCGGATGCCGCCAAGCGCCTGCAGGACGGCCTGGCCAGCTGGTACGCCCCGCAGCAGTAAGCGCGGGCTGCACCGTCGGAGCGGGGGGTTTCACACCCCCCGCACCCCCCGTGGGATATTTTTGGACAGATGAAAGGGGAAGGGCATGGCTTCTGGCAAGCCTGTACGGTGGCACATTGCCGTGTTTCTGGCCCCGGCGGTGGCGGTCTATTCCGCGCTGATGATCATCCCGCTGTTCGGCACGCTGCTGCAGTCGCTGATGAACGAATCCGAGGCCGGAGAGCGGATCTTTGTCGGGCTGCGCAACTTTGCCACCCTGTTCGGCGATGCGCTGTGGTCGGATGCGTTCTGGAACGCGCTTGGCAACAACACCTGGTTCTTCGTGATCCACATGGTGGTGCAGAACCCCATCGGCATCGCGCTGGCCGCGATCCTGTCGACGCCCCGGCTGCGGATGGCCGCCTTTTACCGCACCGCGATCTTCATCCCCACCATCCTGTCCTTCGTGATCGTCGGTTTTGCCTGGAAGCTGATCCTGTCGCCGATCTGGGGCATTGCACCCGGCATGCTGGACGCGGTTGGCCTGAAGGCGCTGTTCGCGCCCTGGCTGGGCAAGGAAGAATACGCGCTGACCACGCTGGCGCTGGTGTCGGTCTGGCAGTTCGTCGGCATCCCGATGATGCTGATCTATGCCGCGCTTCTCAGCATTCCCGACGAGGTGCTTGAGGCCGCCGAGATGGACGGCATCACCGGGATGAGCCAGTTCTGGAAGATCAAGCTGCCCCTGATCCTGCCCGCCATCGGGATCATCTCGATCCTGACCTTTGTCGGCAACTTCAACGCCTTCGACCTGATCTATGTCGCCCAGGGGGCGCTGGCCGGGCCGGACTACAGCACCGACATCCTGGGCACGTTCCTTTACCGCACCTTCTTCGGCTTTCAGCTGCAACTGGGCGATCCCTACATGGGCTCGGCCATCGCCGGGGCCATGTTCGGCATCATCCTTGTGGGTGTCTGCATCTACCTGTTCGGCATCCAGACCCGCCTGCGGAGGTATCAGTTCTGATGGCAAGCGCCCGCATGTCCAAGGGTCGCACGATTGCCGCGCATGCGGTGCTGCTGACCTATACCCTGATCGCCCTGTTCCCGGTCTTCGTGATCGTGGTGAACAGCTTCAAGAGCCGCAAGGCGATCTTCGCCGACCCGCTGTCGCTGCCGCTGCAAGGCAACTTCGACCTGGTCGGCTATCAGACCGTGATGAAGCAGGGCGATTTCTTCCTGTATTTCCAGAACAGCCTGATCGTCACGGTGGCCAGCCTGTTCTTCGTGCTGCTGTTCGGCGCCATGGCCGCCTTTGCCCTGTCGGAATACCGCTTTCGCGGCAATACGCTGATGGGGCTGTACCTGGCCCTGGGCATCATGATCCCGATCCGCCTGGGCACCGTCGCGATCCTTGAGATCATGGTGGCGACCAACCTGGTCAGCACGCTGACCGCGCTGATCCTGGTCTATACCGCGCAGGGGTTGCCGCTGGCCGTGTTCATCCTGTCCGAGTTCATGAAGTCGGTCTCGGACGACCTGAAGAATGCCGGGCGGATCGACGGGTTGTCGGAATACCGCATCTTCTTTTCGCTGGTGCTGCCGCTGGTCCGCCCGGCGATGGCGACGGTGGCGGTCTTTACCATGATCCCGATCTGGAACGACCTGTGGTTTCCGTTGATCCTGGCCCCGGCTGAAGACACCAAGACCGTCACCCTGGGCGCGCAGGTGTTCATCGGGCAGTTCGTCACCGACTGGAACGCGGTGCTGGCGGCCTTGTCACTGGCCATCGTGCCGGTCCTGATCCTTTACCTCATCTTCTCGCGGCAACTGATCCGCGGGATCACCGCAGGAGCCGTCAAATGATCCGCGTTCTGGTCGCCGGTCTGGGCACCATGGGCCGCAGCCATGCGCTGGCCTATCACCGCAACCCGGCCTTCGATCTGGTCGGGCTGGTCAATCGGTCTGCCCCGAAACTGGACCCGGCTTTGGCGGGTTACACGGTCGAACCCGACTACAAACAGGCTCTGATACGGCTGAAACCGGATCTGGTGAACGTCTCGACCTACTCTGACAGCCACGCCGACTATGCCTGCACGGCGATGGAGGCGGGGTGCCATGTCTTCGTCGAAAAGCCGCTGGCGACCACGGTCAAGGATGCCCGCCGCGTGGTGGATTGCGCGAAGGCGAACGGTCGAAAGGTGGTGGTGGGTTATATCCTGCGTCACCACCCGTCCTGGATGCGCCTGATCGCCGAAGCGCGCGCCCTGGGCGGGCCTTATGTCTTTCGGCTGAACCTGAACCAGCAGTCAAGCGGCCCGACCTGGGAGGTTCACAAGACCCTGATGCAGACCACCTCTCCCATTGTCGACTGTGGCGTCCACTATGTCGACGTGATGTGCCAGATCACCGACGCAAAGCCGGTCGAGGTGCGCGGCATGGGTCTGCGCCTGTCGGACGAGATCGCGCCCGACATGTACAACTACGGCCATTTCCAGGTGCTGTTCGCCGATGGCAGCCTGGGGTGGTATGAGGCCGGCTGGGGCCCGATGATGTCGGATACCGCCTTTTTCGTGAAGGATGTGGTGTCGCCCAAGGGTGCGGTTTCGATCCGGATGCCGGAAAGCGCCAAGTCCGACGACCACGACACCCATACCAAGACCAGCACGATCCGCGTCCACCGTGTCGGCCAGCCCGATGAAGACCTGTCGATGGCCGACGAACCCGGCCACCAGGACCTGTGCGAGCGCGAGCAGGCCTACATGGCCCGCGCGATCCTTGAGGACATCGACCTGACGCGGCACATGGAAGATGCCGTGCAGTCGCTGGCGATCTGTCTTGCCGCGGACGAAAGCGTCCGGTCCGGCCAACCCGTCAAACTGTGAGGTCCGCATGGGCGCGCTGGAACTGAAATCCGTCACCAAGTCGTTCGGGGCCACCGATGTCATCAAGGGCGTCGACCTGACCGTGAACGATGGCGAATTCTGCGTCTTCGTCGGCCCCTCGGGCTGCGGGAAATCGACCCTGCTGCGGATCATCGCGGGGCTTGAGGATACGACGGCGGGCGACATCCTGTTGGATGGCAAGCGGGTGAACGACGTGGCCCCGGCCAAGCGCGAGCTGGCGATGGTGTTCCAGAGCTACGCGCTGTACCCCCATCTGTCGGTGCGCGACAACATGGGCCTGGCGTTGAAGCAGGCCGGCCAGCCCAAGGCGACGATTGCCGCCGCCACCGACAAGGCCGCCGCCATGCTGTCGCTGGACCCGCTGATGGACCGGCGGCCGTCCGAACTGTCCGGCGGCCAGCGCCAGCGCGTCGCCATCGGCCGGGCCATCGTGCGCACCCCCAAGCTGTTCCTGTTCGACGAGCCGCTGTCGAACCTGGACGCGGCGCTGCGCGTGGCCACCCGGATCGAGATCGCCCGCCTCCACCGCGACCTGGGCGCCACGATGATCTACGTCACCCACGACCAGGTCGAGGCGATGACGCTGGCCGACCGCATCGTGGTCTTGCGCGCCGGCCGGGTGGAACAGGTCGGCGCCCCGATGGAATTGTACAACGACCCGGCCAATACCTTTGTCGCAGGCTTCATCGGCAGCCCGCAGATGAACTTTCTGAAATCCGGCGCCCTGGGTCAGCGCGGAGAGACCATCGGCGTCCGCCCCGAACATATCGCCATCTCGCGCGAAGCGGGCCGGATCGCCGGTCACGTTAGCCATGTCGAGAAACTGGGCGGCGAGACCCTGGTCTATGTCCGCACCGAGGCGCACGGGATGCTGACGGTGCGGCTGTTCGGCGAGCACGATTACGCGGTGGACGAAACCGTGCATCTGACCCCCGACGACCGGCGCAGCTTTCACTTCGACGCCGCCGGACTGCGGCTTCGGTGACGTTGCGTCAACAACCGGGGCGCGATTCCGCTGTGGCGGAATTGCACAAATGCCGCAATTGGGGCGCAAAAGGGGGGAAATTGTGGCAACCCACATCAATTTCCGGCCATACCCCCTAGAAATTGCATCAAAACCTAGTTATGCGTCTTACCAATAGGGGTTGCAAAGACCCCAATCACAACATGTCGGGCAACGGACCGGCAGCTTGAGGCGGAGCAGTACAATGGTGAAGGCGATTGATTTCGTCGTCCGCGATTCTGCGGGCGGACTGGTGCGGGGCAACGTTGCCGGTGACGGCAGCAACTTCGTGCAGATGGGGATGGGCGAGGAGATCTCGCTGAACCTCGCGCGGGAAAGCATCGTCGGGTTTGCCCAGGATGGCGGCGACCTGGTGATCACCCTGGTGGACGGGCGCCAGATCGTCCTTGCCGACTATTTCAACCAGGCCGGAGAGGCGAACCAGCTGTACCTGTCGCAGAACGGCGACGTGGTTGCGGTCGAGCTGACCTCGTCGGGCGATGGCAACCTGTTCGCGGCCTATGGTCCGGCAGACGGCTGGGACAAGTTCTCGACGCTGGACGACCTGCGCTTTGCCCAGGGCGACGACCTGGCCCTGGCGGCGGGCGCCACGGATGAACCGGCCGGGATGGCGGGCTTCCTGCCCGGCCTGGTGGGCCTGGGCGGCGCGGGCGCGCTGGCCGGCATCGGCCTGGTCGGCGGCGTGATCGGAGGGGGCGGCGGCGGTGGCGGCGGTGGGGGTGGCGGCGGCCGGCGCCCGCCCACCGTGGACGACCCCGATTCCAGCCAGACGGTGATGACCGAAAGCACCGACAAGACGCTGGACGTCTCGGGCACCGGCGAGCCGGGCGATACCGTGACCGTACATGTCGGCACCGAGACCCAGACCACCACGATCCGCGACGACGGCACCTGGTCGGTGACCTTCCCGGAAACCGGCCTGCCCGACGACGGCACCTATGAAACCGTGGTCGATTTCGACCACACCGACGGCACCCATACCGAGCTGGACGGCCCGACCTTCATCATCGACATGACCCCGCCTGACGTCGAGGTCACCGATGGCGCCAAGAGCACCAGCGATGTCGAGAACGCCGCCGAATATGCCGACGGCGTCACCATCGCCGGCGAGGGCGAGGTGGGCGCCTCGATCGTCGTCAAGGTCGGCGAGCACACCCAGACCACCACGGTCGGCACCGACGGCACCTGGTCGGTGACCTTCCCGACCAGCCAGATCGAACCCGGCGAATACGAGATCCCGTTCACCGTCACCGCCACCGATGCGGTGGGCAACGACACGGTGCTGAACGACGTGCTGGTGGTCGACACCGTGCCGCACCCGATCGCGGTGAACCCGGTGACGGCCGACAACACGGTCAACGGCGCCGAAGCGGCGGCCGGTTTCCAGATCACCGGCACCTCGACCGCGGGCGCCAGCCTGTCGGTGACGATCCAGGGCGTGACCCGCGTGGTCACCGTCGGCAGCGATGGCGCCTGGTCGGTCAGCTATGCGCCCGGCAGCCTGACGCCCGGCGAATATGACGCCACCATCTCGGCCACCACGACTGATGCGGCGGGCAACAGCAGCACCACCAGCCACACCTTCCGCGTCGACACCATGACCACGGTGGCCTTTGCGCCGATGCCGGTGGCCACTGACGACATCGTCAACGCGACCGAGGCGGCGGGCGGCGTCACCATGACCGGATCGGCCCAGCCGGGCGCGACCGTGCAGGTGGCCTGGAACGGCGCCACCCTGCCCGCGACCGTCGCGGCCGATGGCAGCTGGAGCGTGACCTTCCCGTCGACCGGCATCGCTTCGGGCACCTATTCCACCACCGCCACCGTCACTGCCACGGATGCCGCCGGCAACACCGCCACGGCCACCCGCAGCGTGATGGTCGATACCGAGACGCAAGTGTCGGTCAACCCCGGCCAGTCGGGCGGCGACGACATCGTTTCGGGCAGCGAGCGCACCTCGGGCCTGTCGCTGACCGGCCACGCCGAACCGGGCGCCACCGTGCGCGTGACCTTCGAGGGCGTGACCCGCACCGTCACCGCAGATGGCTCGGGCAACTGGACGGCGGGCTATTCCTCGGGCGAATACCGGGCGGGCACCTACAGCTCGACCGTGCAGGTTTCGGCCACCGACGCCGCCGGCAACGTCGCCACGACGACCCATGCCCTGCGCATCGACACCGAGGTCGTGCCCTTCCAGCGGCTGACCATCGCCACCGGCGCCGATGACATCGTCAACGCGGTCGAGGCTTCGGGCGGCGTGATGGTGACCGGCATGGTCGAACCCGGCTCGACCGTGATGATCCGCTTCGGCACCTCGGGCAGCACGGTTCCGGCCACCGTCTCGGCTGACGGCAGCTGGTCGGTGACGATCCCGGCCGGGCAGGTTCCGCCCGGCGAAAGCACCGTCGCGATGACGATCACGGCCACCGATGCGGTGGGCAACACCTCGGTCCTGAACGAGAATGTCCGCGTCGACACCATCGTTCGCAACCTGGCCCGCACCGGCGGCGACATCGCCGGCGACGGCACGATCAACGCCGCCGAGGCCGAGGCCGGCGTGACCTTCTCGGGCACGGTCGAGCCGAATTCGCAGGTGATCGTCCGCCTGTCGAACGGCCAGGAGATCACCGTCAACGCCGGCGCCTCGGGCCTGTGGAGCGCGACCTTCGACGAATCGCGCCTGCCCTCGGGCGAGGGCAACGCCACGGTCACGATCCTGGCCACCGACCCGGCCGGCAACACCGCCAGCATCAGCGAAAGCTTCCACTACGACACCGTGGCCCCCGGCACGCCCGAGGTGCTGTCGTTCTCGCGCACCGGGGCGGGCCTGCGCGGCATCGGCACGGCGCTGACCGAAGACGACTACAGCTTTACCGCGATCAGCGAAGGCGGCACGACCACGGCCATCGGCTCCAGCCGGTCCGACGACACCTTCTACGGCGAGACCGAGTTCCGGCTGAACGAGACCGTGCCCGACGGCAGCTATCTGGTCATCAACACCCGCGACGATGCCGGGAACGAGACCTCGACCCTGCTGATCGTCGACAACACGACCGCGGTGGATGTCGACCTGGATCGCGCCGGGCTGTCGAGCTTTGACTTCGCGGCGGTCGACCTGACCTTTGCGCCCGAGGCCAAGCTGACGCTGTCGGCCGCCGACCTTCAGGCGCTGACCGGCCCCGACCAGGAGCTGATCGTCAAGGGCGATACCGACGATACCGTGACGCTGGACCATGGCGTCGCCACCGGCACCACGCGGGTGATCGACGGCAACACCTACGACATCTACACGCTGGGCACGGGCACGGTTCTCGTCGACGAGGACGTTCAGACCAACATCGTCTGATCCACGGCGGAGGGTCGGGTGATGCCCGCATGCCGCGTCAGGGGACCGGGGGCAGGAAGGGGTCTTCCTGCCCTGGCCCTGCTGTCGATCCTGGGCCTGGCCGGCTGCGTGGACGGGGGAAATCCGTTCGCCAGCCGGTCGGCCACGAATGTTGCCGACCCGGCCGCCCTGGCGGTGCCGACGATGGATGGCAAGGGTCAGGTCCAGTCGGGCCTGATCGACGGACTGCGCCAGCGCCGGTCGGTCCTGCCGCCCGGCAGCAGCTTTGCGCAGGTCGCGCAGTCGGTGCTGGCCGCCAGCGCCGACGCGGCCGAGGCCGAGTTGCGGGTGGCCCGCCTGTCCGCCAAGGCGCGGTCAAAGAACTGGCTGCCCTCGATCGGGCCGGATGTCAGCCTGACCTCGCTGGGGTCGCTGGCTGCCAGCCTGGTGCTGGACCAGGCGATCTTTGACAACGGCCGCCGCAAGGCCGAGCGCGCCTTTGCCGCGGCCGATGTCGAGGTGGCGGCGGTGTCCTTGGCCACCGACCTGAACCAGAGGGTCTATGACGGCCTGAAACACTATGTCGAAATCCAGCACGCCAACGACCTGGCCGCGATCACCGATGCCGCCCTGGTGCGGATGCGCGACTTCGAGCGGATCATGACGATCCGGGTCGAGGGCGGGCTGTCGGACGGGTCGGAATACCGGGTAATCGCGCAGAAGCTGGCCGAGATGGAGGCCACGCTGGCCCAGGAACGCGAAGGCGCCAAAACCGCCCGCGCCGAACTGGCGGCGATGTCGGCGGGGTCTCTGGACGGCCTGTCCGGCCTGACCGACCTGCCCGCCGATCCCGGCGCCCCCGATCCCCTTTCGGTGCTGATGGCGCAGGGCGAGGCGGCGCGCACCAAGGCCGAGGTGCAGATGGCGCGTGCCGGGCTGATGCCGGGGTTGGGTGCGCAGGCCTCGGTCGATCAGGACGGCGGGCTGGACGGCGGCCTGTCGCTGGACGGCGAGGGGCTGGGCTTTGGCCGCAAGGACAACCTTCGCGCCCTCGAAGAGACCGAGACCGTCGCCTTGCGCCGGATCGACGAGGCCGAAGAGACCGCGCAGCGCCGCATCGTGGCCTTGCAGCGCGAGATCGACAGCCTGACCGCCCAGCAGGCGCAAGAGGCCGGCGTCCTGGGCCAGATGGAGGCCAATCTCAACCTGTTCACCGAACAGTACAAGGCCGGCCGCCGGTCGCTGATCGAGCTGGTGGGCCAGTTCGAGACCCTGGTCCGCCTGCGCCGCGACCATGCCTCGCTGCGGCACCGCATCGTCATGGCCCGGCTGGATATCGCCCGCGAACGTGGCGTCCTGGTGGATGGGGCGGCGATGTGACGGACGACAGGGTCATCGCCTTCGACATGAACGCCAGCCGCGTCCCGGCGGCGGCGGCCGGAGGACTGCGCCCTGCGCCCGCCGCGCGCAGCCCGCGCCCGCGCCACACCAACCGCGCGATGAACCGCGCCCAGATGGCCTCGGTCTATGCCGGGCTGCTGGGGTCCGAGCTTTCGGCGGCCGACCTGCTGGAGCATATCCAGCTGGCGGCCGGCGCATCGGGCGGGCGGCTGGGCCTGGCCGAGATGGCCGCGGCGCTGACCGCCGGCGGCCTGACCACGCGGATCGTGACCGAAAAGACCCTGCCCGCCGCCGGCTGGCCCGCCCTGGTCGAAATGGCCAACGGCCAGGTCGTGCTGGTCCTGGGCCTGGGCGAGGACGGCCCCGAACTGTACGACGCGACCACCCAGGATTCCCGCGCCGAAGTGCCGATGGCCGACTTCATGCGGGTCTATTCCGGCCGAATCCTGCAGGCGCGATCCACGATGGCCGACCTTGAGGCCCGCCACGTCGAGGGCCGCGCCAAGCCGCACTGGTTCTGGGGAGAGTTCCGCCACTACAAGCGCCAGTATGCCGAAGCCGCCGCCGGGTCGCTGTTCGCCAACCTGCTGGCGGTGGCGGTGGCGCTGTTCTCGTTGCAGGTCTACGACCGCGTGATCCCCTATCAGTCCGAGCCGACGCTGTGGGTTCTGGCGCTGGGCGTCCTGCTGGCGGTCGTGATGGAGGGCCTGCTCAAGATCGCGCGGGCCAGCCTGCTGGACAACACCGGCCGCCGGATCGAACTGTCGGTGCAGGACCGGCTGATGCGCCGCCTTCTGGGCATGAAGGCCGGGCCGCAGGACCGCAAGCCGTCGGAAATCTTTGCCGCCATGCGCGATTTCGGTTCCGTGCGCGAATTCTTCACCGCCTCGACCGTCGGCACGCTGGCCGACCTGCCGTTCCTGATCGTGTTCCTGGCACTGGTCGCCTCGATCGGCGGAAATCTGGTCTGGGTGCTGGTGCTGGGCGGCATCCTGATGGTTGCGCCCGGCTTCCTGATGCAAAAGCGGATGATCGCCATCACCGCCTCGACGCAAGGAGCGTCGACCCGGGCGGCGCGGCTGCTGTACGAAAGCGTGTTCGAGCACGAGACCATCGCCACGCAGCGCGGCGAGGACCGGGTCAAGCGGATCTGGGCCGAACTGGTGACACTCTCCGCCGCAAAAGGCAGCGAACAGCGCAGCCTGACCACGCTTCTGTCGACCTGGGCGCAGGGGGTGCAGCAGGCCACCTATATCTCGGCGGTGGTGGTCGGCACCTACATGGTCTTTGCCGGCGATTTCACCGTGGGCACGATCATCGCCATCGGCATCCTGACCGGCCGGACGCTGGGGCCGCTGGCGCAGATCTCGTCGATGATGGCGCGCTGGAGCCAGGTCAAGGCCGCGCTGACCGCGCTTGAAATGGTGGCCAACGCCACCCAGGCCGAAG
>JAGPCN010000315.1 GCA_018058035.1 Fuscovulum sp. | reverse complement strand
CTATGACCAGGCCGCCGACCGGCTGGTGATCGACGGCCCCATCGTGCTGACCGACGCCAGCGGCGGCACCATCATCCTGGCCTCGCAGGCCGACCTGTCGGCCGACCTCTCCGAGGGCCTGCTGACCAGCGCGCGGATGGTGCTGGACCAGCAGCTGCAACTGGCCGCCAATCGGATGATGCGCACCGCCGGGCGCTATACCACGCTGGACAACGTCGTCGCCTCGTCCTGCCAGGTCTGCGCGGCGCATCCGACGCCACTGTGGGAAATCCGCGCCCGCCGGGTGGTGCATGACCAAGAGGAACGCCAGATCTATTTCGACCACGCACAGTTCCGGCTGTCGGGCGTGCCGGTGTTCTACATCCCCCGCCTGCGCATGCCCGACCCGACGCTGGACCGCGCCACCGGTTTCCTGATGCCGTCGTTCCGGTCCACCTCGAACCTGGGGCTGGGGCTGAAGATGCCCTATTTCATCGCCCTTGGCCCCAGCCGCGACCTGACGATCACGCCCTACCTGACCACCAAGAACGGCCGCTCGGTCGAGTTGCGCTACCGCCAGGCCTTTGCCACCGGCCAGATCGAAGTGACGGGCGCCATGTCGCGCGACGACATCCTGCCCGGCGACGATCGCGGCTATCTGTTCGCCACCGGCGCCTTCACCCTGCCGCAGAATTTCCGCCTGACCTTTGATATCAAGACCGTCTCGGACCCGGCCTACCTGCTGGATTACGGCGTGCTGAACACCGACCGGCTGGACAGCCGGATCGAGGTGTCGCGCACCCGCCGCAACGAACATATCGCGGCCCGCGTGATCAGCTTTCAAACCCTGCGCGAGGACGAGAACAACGCCACCATCCCCTCGGTCGTCACCGATCTGACCTTTCACCGCCGGTTCTCGCTGGGCCCCCTGGGTGGCGAAGGCGGCTTGCGGCTGCAAAGCCACAGCCACTGGCGCAGTTCCGACGATGCCACCGACCTGCCCGGCGTCGATGCCGACGACATCGCCGACGGCCGCGATGTCAGCCGGCTGTCGGCCCGCATCGACTGGCGGCGCAGCTTCGTGCTGCCCGGCGGGATCGAGGCGACCGTGCTGGGCGAGGCCGCCGCAGACGCCTACCGCGTCTCGGACGATGCCAGTTTCGCCGGCAGCCTGACCCGCAGCCACGCCGCCGCCGGGGTCGAGTTGCGCTGGCCCTGGGTCAGGGCCGCCACCTCGGGCGCGGTGCATGTGATCGAACCCGTGGCGCAGGTAGTCTGGGCGCGCGGCGACACGGCGGGCCTGTTGAACGAGGATTCGACCCTGGTCGAGTTCGACGAGGGCAACCTGTTTTCGCTGAACCGTTTTCCGGGCTCGGACGCGGTCGAACTGGGCGACCGCGCCACGCTGGGGATCAGTTGGACCCGCCACGACCCGGCCGGCTGGTCGATGGGCGCCACCCTGGGCCGGGTCTACCGCGACGGCGATTACGGCCAGTACGGGCTGGCCTCGGGGCTGGACGGCGCGCGGTCGGACTGGCTGGCGGGCGTGACCCTGACGCTGGACGACAGCTATGCCCTGGCCGCCCGCGCGGTCTTTGACGACAGCTTCGACCTGACCAAGGCCGAGGCACGGATGACGGTGAACCGCAACAAGCTGGCGCTGGCGACCTCGGTGTTCTGGGCGCCGGCCGATCCGCTGGAGAACCGCCCCGACCCGACCCGCGAATTCACCTTTGACGCGCGTTACCGCGCCAATGGCCAGGTCACCGCGAAACTGTCGGGCAGCTACGATTTCGTTGCCGGTCGCGGCACGCTGGCGGCCTTGGGCGTGGAATTCCGGACCGACTGCATGACGGTCGATCTTTCCCTCTCGCGTCGGTTCACATCCTCAACTAGTGTAAGCCCGACCACGGATTTCGGCCTTTCGGTCGGACTCATCGGCTTTGGCGGCGGGGCGACGGCGGGTCCGGCGCGGCGCTGCCGCTAGGCCCCGAAACGGCAAGACCCGCCGCGCGGGCGGGCATCGGACGACAGAAGACGCAGGCGACGGACGGCAGGGCAGGATGCGGCAGGCACGGGCAGGACGGATGGTGGCGGGGCTGGTCCTCGGGGCGGCGCTGGCGGTGCTGGCGCCCGCGGCGGCCCCTGCGCAGGACCTGTTCGCCCCGCGGCTTTACATCAACGACCAGGTCATCACCGAGTATGAGGTGATCCAGCGCGCGCTGTTCCTGCAGCTGCTGCGCGCCCCCGGCGACCCGATGGAAGAGGCGCTTAAGGCGCTGACCGAAGATCGCCTGCGGATGTCCGAGGCCAAGCGCCTGGACCTGAAGGTGACCGAGGAAGAGGTCAGGACGGGGATGGAGGAATTCGCCTCTCGCGCCAACCTGACGGCCGAACAGCTGATCGGCGAGCTCCAGAAGATCGGCATCGCGCCCGAGACCTTCCGCGATTTCGTGGTGGCGGGCCTGTTGTGGCGCCAGGCGGTGCGGGCGCGCTTTGCCGGCCAGGTCAACGTCTCGGAGGCCGAGGTCGACCGCGCCCTGCAGGCTATCGCGCGGCCCCGCGCGCTGAAGGTTCTGGCCTCGGAACTGGTGATCCCGGCGCAGCCGGGCAACGAGGCCTCGGCGATGGCGCTGGCCACCCGCCTGTCGGACGAGATCGGCAGCGAGGCCGAATTCGCCGCCGCCGCGCGCCGCCATTCCGCCGCCCCCACCGCGGGCCGCGGCGGCCGGCTGGACTGGCTGCCGCTGGCCAACCTGCCCCCCGCCATCGCCGGCCAGATCCTGGCCCTGGGCGTGGGCGAGGCCTCGGCCCCGATCCAGGTGCCGGGCGCGGTGGTGCTGTTCCTGTTGCGCGACGTCGCCCGCGACGAAACGGCCGAACCCATCGCGGTCTCGGTCGAATATGCCCGCTTCCTGATGCCCGACGACCCGGACGAAATCGCCCGGGTGATCGCCGCCACCGACACCTGCAACGACCTTTACGGCCAGGCGCGCGGCCTGCCCGAAGACCGGCTGGTGATCGAGACCGCGCCGATGGCCGAGATCCCGCAGGACGTCGGCCTGGAACTGGCCCGGCTGGACCCGGGCGAGACCTCGACCGCGCTGACCCGGTCGGGGATGCGGATGCTGCTGATGCTGTGCAGCCGCGACGTCATCGCCGAAGACGCCCCGACCCGCGAGGCGATGCTGGACCAGGTGCGCAACCAGAAGCTGGACGCCCTGGCGCAGGGCTACATGGCCGAACTCAAGGCCGCGGCCTTCATCCGCGAACCGTGACGCCGCGCCCGCCCGTCCTGACCTGCGGCGACCCTTCGGGCATCGGCCCCGAGATCGCCGTCAAGGCCCGCGCCCTGTTGGGCGCCGCCCTGCCCTTTGCCTGGATCGGCGACCCGCGCCACCTGCCCGAAGGCACCGCGGTGGCCGAGATCGCCGCCCCGGCCGCGGCCGCGGCCGTGCCGCCCGACCGCCTGCCGGTGCTGGTGCAGCGCTTTGCCGCCCTGGCCCCGCCCGGCCGCCCCGACCCCGCCAATGCCGCCGGCACCATCGCCGCGATCGAGCGCGCGGTGGCACTGGTGCAGGCGGGCGCCGCCGGCGCCGTGGTCACCGCACCGATCCACAAGAAGGCGCTGAAGGACGGCGCGGGCTTTGCCTTTCCGGGCCATACCGAATTCCTGGCCCATCTGGCCGGGGTGGGGCGTGTGGTGATGATGCTGGCCTGCCCCGGCCTGCGGGTGGTGCCCGCCACCATCCACATCCCGCTGTCCGAGGTGCCCTCCGCCCTGACCGAGGCGATGCTGGAAGAGACCATCCGCATCACCCATGCCGGGCTGGTGCGTGACTTCGGCCTGGCCCTGCCGCGGATCGCCGTAGCGGGGCTGAACCCGCATGCCGGCGAGGGCGGCGCGATGGGCTGGGAGGACGAGCGGATGATCCGCCCGCTGGTGGCGCGGCTTGCAGCCGGGGGCATGGCGATCCGCGGCCCCCTGCCCGCCGACACGATGTTTCATGCCGCGGCCCGGGCGGGCTATGACGTGGCGGTATGCTGCTATCACGACCAGGCGCTGATCCCGATCAAGACCATCGACTTTGCCGGCGGGGTGAACGTGACGCTGGGCCTGCCCTTCGTGCGCACC
>JAGPCN010000314.1 GCA_018058035.1 Fuscovulum sp. | reverse complement strand
CCCCTACGGGCTGCCACTTCTTCCTTCATTTCCGATGCGAAGACCCTGCAAAGCGCAGGGCCAAGGCGCCGTGCCCGGCGTCAGCTGAGCGCCTGGAATTCCACCCGGCGGTTTTCGGCGGCGGCGGGGTCGGCCTTGTCGACGGGGAAGCGTTCGCCCAGGCCCATGGCGTCCAGACGGTTCGGGTCGATGCCGCAATCCTCGACCAGGCGGCGCTTGACCTCCTGGGCGCGCAGCCGCGACAGGCCCTCGTTGTAGTCGTCGGACCCGGCCGAGTCGGTGTGGCCCATGATGCGGAACAGCTGGATATCCGAGGCCTGGATGACCCGGCACATCTGGTCCAGCACCGGCTGCTGGTCGGCCTTGATGGTGGCGCTGTCGTAGTCAAAGCTGATTCGGACGTTCACCTGCAACTCTTCGGGCAGAAGGCCCACTTCGGTCGGATCGACCGCGGGGGTGCTGTCGGCGGCGACGGTGACCAGGTCGCCCGCGCCCTGGCCGGGGTCAGGCGTAGTGTCGGTGGCCTCGGTCACCTCGGGCGTGGTGTCGGTGCCACCGGCCTCCGGGTCCAGCACCGGGCCGCTATCCGCGACCACGGGCGCGGTGCCATCCTCGGCCGCCGCTTCGCCCCCCAGGTCGTCGACCGTCACCAGGGTCAGGCCGCGGGTGGCGCCCTTGCCGGTGCGCACGGCGGTATAGGCGTCACGCTGGATCATGAAGCGTTTCAGGATCTCTTCGTCGGACAGATCCTGCGAAAGGCTGGCGCCGGTGGTGGCGGCCAGCACGAGGGCGGCCGCGATGAGCCTGGAGCAATGCATGACTTCACCCGAAATTATCAGTTAAACGCCTTTGCATCCTATGCTAGCCTGACCTTGTTTTCAATCTCACCCATTGCTTCGGAAGCGTCCGCATGCGTCCGGTTTTCCTTAAGGCCAAGGCCCGGCCAGACTGCGCCGGGCGCAGATGAACCAGCCCACCACCGTCGTGCCCAGGTTGGGAACCGGCATCCTGCCGGTGCCTGCGGGCCATGCGCTGACCCATCGCGGCTGTGTCCGCCCCGCGAACGAGGATGCGATCCTGGCCGATCCCTCGGGCATCCTCTGGGCGGTGGCCGATGGCATGGGCGGGCACGAGGGCGGCGCCATGGCGGCCGACCTGGTGGTGGACACCCTGGCCGCCATCGACGACCACGCCCCCCCGGCCGAGGCGCTGGAAACCGCGATCGAGACGGCGAATGCGCGGGTGCGGGCGGCGGCACGGGCGCGCGGGGCACGCACCATGGGGGCGACGGTGGTGGCGCTGTTCATCGCGCAGGGCATCGCGCATGTGGCCTGGGCGGGCGACAGCCGGGCCTATCTGGTGCGCGGGCGGCGGCTGCGGATGCTGACGCATGACCACACCGTGGTGCAGGACATGGTCGACCGCGGAGAGCTGGACCGCGACGCCGCCGAAGGCCACCCCGAGGCGCATGTGATCACCCGCGCCGTGGGCGCCGCCGACGAGATCGAGGTGGATCATGCCGCGGTCCCCCTGCTGACCGGCGACCGGCTGCTGCTCTGTTCCGACGGCCTGCCGCGCTGCGTCTATGAAAGCGTGATCGAACAGCTGGCCGTCGCCGCGCCTGATGCCCGCCAGGCAGCCGAGGCGCTGTTGCGCCGCGCGCTGGACGAGGGCGCGCCCGACAATGTCTCGGTCGTGGTCGTCGATCTGGTGGCGGGCTAGGGGCATGGCGCGCGGCACGCTGATCGGCCCGGTGATCGTTGCCATCGGCGTGGTGGTGGCAGCGGTGGCCTTCGCGGTGGTAACGACGCTGATCGACACCGCCGACGGCGGCACCGACCTGCGGCTGCAACGGCTTGAGGAAGCCGTCGCCCGGCTGGAAACCGCCGCCGCCGAGGACCGCGCCCGGATCGAGGCGCTGACCGCCGACGTCACGCGCCTGCGCGAGGATCTCAGCCTGCTGGCCAACCGCGCGCCGGTGCAGCCCTCGGTCGACCCGGCCCCCACGGACGACACCACCGACCCCGCCGCCCTTCTGCCCGACGAGGATTTCGAGAACCCGCCAACCGAGGACCTGACCGAACAGATGCAGTTGGCCAAGACCCGGTTCAACAAGGGCATCACCCAGCCGCGCAACAAGACCATGCTGGAAATCCTGGGCAACCCGCGCGACAGCTATTCGACCGACTGCCAGCCGATCACCAACGAAGCGCTGAAGGCGCTGCTGGAAAAGCGCGCCGTCGGGCCGATCACCGTGACGATGCTGCGCCCCGCGGTGGAAAGCCTGGAACGGGTGATGAACCGGCTGAAGGAAACCGACCCCGACATCTATGCCAAGGTCGGCACCGCCGGCGCGCTTTGCGCGCGCTTCATCCGCGGATCATCGACCTCGATCTCGAACCATTCCTGGGCGACCGCGATCGACCTGACGCTGGAGGGGCAGCTGGACGGCTTTGCCGATGGCGGCACCCAGTTCGGCCTGCTGATCCTGGCGGAATATTTCAACGACGAGGGCTGGTTCTGGGGCGCCGCCTACAAGCGCGAGGATTCCATGCACTTCGAGGTCGGAGAGGAAACCCTGCGCCAGTGGCAGGCCGAGGGAAAGCTGTAAACCGATGAGCGGGGCCGAGGGCATCATCGCCCGCGCGGCCGAACCCGTGCTGGCCTTTGCCGACCGGCTGGGCACGGTCGAGGGCGAGCGGCAGTCGGACCTGCTGAAACACTCGGCCGTGCTGCTGGACCGCTTTACCGTCACCTTGCAGCGCGCCGGCATCCCCGGCCCCGCCGTGCCGCCCGCCCGCGCCGCGCTGGCGCTGATCCTGGACCAGCGGGCGCGCGCCAACCGGCAGGTCGATGTCAGCCGCTGGGGCCCCGAGGCGCGCCGGCTGTTGTTCGAGGGCCGCGAGGTGTCGTCCGCCGACCTGGCCGAATACCGGCACCGCGCCGCCGGGGCGGCGGATCACGCCGCAACGGTGGCCTTCGTGACCCAGTGCCTGGCACGGCTGGAAACCGGGCGGCGGGCCTTCGACACCGCGCCGCTGGCGGCGAACTGGACCGGGATCGTCGCGGTGCTGGCGCTGGCCTTCGTGCTGGCCGTCGGGGCCTGGGCCGCTTGGGTCGAGTGGCGCTTTCACCGTGACCTGGCCGCGGCCTTCGACGCCCGCGCGCTGACCCTGGGGCTGGACCGCGAGGGGCCGTTCCCCGATCTGGCCCCCCGCCTGGCCGCCCTTGCGGCCGAGGTGGACAACGCCACCGAAACCGGCAGCAAGGCCCCGGTTCACCTGTTCGCCGGGCTGGCGGGCTTTGACGCGGCTGCGCGGGCCGAAGCCGCCTATGCCGCCGCCCTGGACCGCCACCTGCCGCCGGTCCTGTCGGCCGCGATCGACCGGGCGCTGGCGGTCGAAGGCGAACCCGCCGCCGCCTATGACACCCTGCGCGCCTGGACGATCCTGTCGGGCGGCGACGACTGGCAGCCGCAGTGGCTGGCCGGCTGGGCTGTCGACCGGGCGGGCGCCGACCCGGCGCTGGCGGGCCTGGCGCCGCACATCGCGCGCCTGGCGCCGCCGTCGCGCCCGGCCCCTGCCCCGGACGCCGAACTGCTGGCCCAGGCCCGCGCCATCGCGGCCGAGGCGCCGGAACCCGACCGCGCCTATCTGGAACTGCGCCGCGCGCCCGACGTGGCGGCGTTGCCGCCCTGGCAAGCCGACGCGGCGGTGCCCGACCTGTCGGTGATCCTGCGCCGCAAGTCCGGCCTGGGGATGGAGGCGCCGATGCCCGGCCTTTACACCCAGGCCGGCTGGGACCATGCGCGCGACTTTGGCGCCGGGCTGGCGGTCACGGCGGCGCGGGCGCAGGCGGCGCGGCTGTTCTCGCCGCCGCCCCCGCCGCAGAACGACACCCCCGATGTGCTGCTGGACCGGCTGCAGGACGACACCCTGGCGCGGTGGGCCGATTATCTGGCCGACCTCAGGGTGCGCGAATTCACCTCGGCCGAGACCTCGATCCGCATCTCGGGCGAACTGGCGCGGCAATCCTCGCCGCTCGAGGCGCTGTTGCGCGAGGTGTGGTTGCAGGCCGGCGGCACCGACCGCCGCCGCAGCCACCCCCAGCAACTGCG
>JAGPCN010000313.1 GCA_018058035.1 Fuscovulum sp. | reverse complement strand
CCATCAGCCGGACGATCTGGGTCGCGGCGGCGGGGGTCAGGGTCACGGCGGCCTTGCCGGGAATGCCGAACATCTGGGATCTCCTTCGCCGCGAAAGATAGGCGCGGGATGCGATTTTCTCAAGCGGTGCGCGCGGCTACATGAAGCCCAGTTCCAGCCGCGCCTCGTCGGACATCATGTCCATGCCCCAGGGCGGGTCGAAGGTCATGTGGACGTCGACCTGCCTGACGCCCGCCAGGGGTTCGACCGCGTCGGCCACCCAGCCCGGCATCTCGCCCGCCACCGGACAGCCCGGCGCGGTCAGGGTCATGGTGATGTCGACGGCGTTCTCGGGGCTGATCTCGATGGTGTAGACCAGGCCCAGGTCAAAGATGTTCACCGGGATCTCGGGGTCAAAGACCGTCCGGCAAGCCTCGACCACGCTGTCGTACAGCGGATGTTCGGTGGAAGAGGGCTTGATGAGCGGCTTGCCCTCGACGGGATCTTGCATTCTCGGTCGTCCTGCGCGGGAAGGGATGTTGACCGAATATATAGGGATTTGTCCGCCAAGGTCCAGAGCCGCCCCGAAGAGCGGGCTTCACGGGCCGTCAGAGGCGGCCGGGGCAGGGCCCCCGCCGCGCCCGGCCGCGGGTCAGAACGGGATTTCGTCGTCCATGTCCGGGCGGCCGCCGCCCCCCGCGCCGCCACCACCGCCACCGCCGTAGCTGCCGCCCGAGCCGCCGCGCGACCCGCCGCCGCCCCCGCTGCCACCGCCACCACCGCTGCCATAATCGTCATAGCCGCCGCGGTCGTCATAGCCGCCGCCACCGCCACCGCCGCCCTCGCCGCGGCCGCCCAGCAGGGTCAGGTTGCCGTTGTAGGGCCGCAACACGATTTCGGTGGTGTACTTGTCCTGGCCCGACTGGTCCTGCCACTTGCGGGTTTCCAGCGCGCCCTCGATATAGACGGTGCTGCCCTTGCGCAGGTACTGCTCGGCGATCTTGCCCAGGGCCTCGTTGAAGATGGCGACCGAATGCCATTCGGTGCGCTCCTTGCGTTCGCCGCTGGTGCGGTCGCGCCAGGTCTCGCTGGTGGCGATGCGCAGGTTCACCACCTTGCCGCCGTTCTGAAAGCTGCGCACCTCGGGGTCGCGGCCGAGGTTGCCGATGAGGATCACCTTGTTGACCGAACCCGCCATCCCTGTCTCCCTGATTGCGTAAGCCTGGCGCGGCATCCTGCGCCGGGCGTGGTTAAGGAATGCTCTACACCGGCCCCCCGGGGTCCGCAACCGCGGCGCGGGCGATGGCGGAGATGCGGCAATTCCCCACTGGATCCATCGCCGCGCTTGGCTATAGTTCTGCGCCAGGTTGCCCCGGCCGCACGGCCGGTGGCGGCCTTTGTCCGGTGTCCCGTCGCTGCCCGCCCGAGGAAGTTCGTTCGCCCATGCCGAGAACCCGCCTGTTCCGCCCGTTGCCGGCCCGCCTGGCGCTTGCCACCGCCCTGGCCCTTGCCGCCGCCGCTCCGGCCGCGGCCGAGGGGCTGAAGCTGTCGGGCAGCTCGAAAAGCCGCAGCACGATCTTCAAGAGCCAGACCGACCTGCTGGATGGGCGGCTGGCCAAGCAGTATTCCGGCGCGGTCAAGCTGACGCCCAGCTACAAGGCCGGCAAGATCGCCTCCGCCTCGCCGGAATCGGTGCCGAAGTACCGTGGCTCGTACAAGGGGCAGTTCCTTGAGGTGGCCAGGGCCGCCGCCGCCCGCCATGGCGTGCCCGAAGACCTGTTCCTGCGCCTGATCCAGCAGGAATCGGGCTGGAATCCCGGCGCGGTCAGCCACAAGGGGGCGACGGGGCTGGCGCAGCTGATGCCGGGCACCGCACGGAAGCTGGGCGTCGACATCGACGACCCGGCCGACAACCTGGACGGCGGCGCGCGCTATCTGCGGATGATGTACGACAAGTTCGGCAGCTGGAAACTGGCGCTGGCGGCCTATAACGCCGGTCCGGGCGCGGTGGAAAAGCATGGCGGCGTGCCGCCCTATGCCGAGACCAAGGGCTATGTGAAGGCGATCCTGGGCTGACGCGCGGGCTGACCGGAGGCTCCTCGTTCGACTGCGTCTCCTCGTCGCGGGGGCACCCCCGAGGAGGAGACGCAGTCGAACGACGAGGCCCGCCTTGCGCCCGCGCTATTCGGCGGCGATGCGGATCACCGGCTCCATCCGGGCCAGCACGTCCTCGGGCAGGTGGCACTTGATCTGGTGGCCGTCGCCCAGGTCGCGGACCGGCGGCATCTCGCGGTCGCAGAGGCCGCCCGGGACCTGAGATTTCCACCGGCAGCGGGTCTGGAACGGGCAGCCGGGCGGCGGGTTCACCGCGCTTGGGATCTCGCCCTCCAGCACGATCCGCTTGCGTTCCACATGCGGGTCGGCGATCGGCACGGCCGACAGCAGCGCCTCGGTGTAGGGATGGTAGGGCGGGCTGAACACCTGGTCGGTGGTGCCCATCTCGACCACATGGCCCAGGTACATCACCATCACCCGGTCGCTGAGGTAGCGCACGATCGACAGGTCGTGGCTGATGAACAGAAGCGTGGTGCCGTTCTCGCGCTGGATGTCCATCAGCAGATCGGTGACGGCGGCCTGCACACTGACGTCCAGCGCGCTGACGGGCTCATCCGCGATCACCACCTTGGCGCCACCGGCAAAGGCCCGCGCGATGCCGACGCGCTGCTTCTGCCCGCCCGAAAGCTGGCGCGGCATCCGTTCGGCAAAGGCGCGCGGCAGTTTCACCAGGTCCAGGAGTTCCAGCATCTTCTGGTGCCGCTCGGCGTCCGTTCCGCCCCAGCCGAAGACCTCGAGCGCGCGGATGATCTGGCGGCCGACGTTCATCGAGGGGTTCAGCGTGTCGAAGGGGTTCTGGAACACCATCTGCAGTTTCGAGATCGTGTCGGCGCCGCGCTTCTGGATCGGGGTCGACTGCACGTTCTCATCGAACAGCATGATGTTGCCCGAGGTCGCGGTTTCCAGCCCCATCAGCACCTTGGCGAAGGTCGACTTGCCGCAACCCGATTCGCCGACGATGGCCAGCGTCTCACCCTCGCGCGCCTCGAAGGACAGGGTCTCGTTGGCCTTCACCACCTTCTTCGCGCCGCCGCCGAAGGCGCCGGTCGAGACGTTGTAGTACTTCTTCAGGTCGTCCATGCGGACCACGACCTTGCCGACGGGCCGCTTTTCCTTGGCGACGCGGGCGGCGGGGGGGGCGGTCCAGTCGATCTCGGACCAGCGCAGGCAGCGGCTGGCGTGGCGGTCGCCCTGCGGCACCGGCGCCATCGGGATGTCGGCGGCGTCGCAGCGGCCCTTCTGGAAATAGTCGCAACGCGGGCCGAAGTTGCACCCGGGCGGGCGTTCGTGGGGCAGGGGAAAGTTGCCGGGAATACTGATCAGCGGGCGCGCGTTCTTGTCGGCGCCGGGCAGCGGGATCGAGCGGAAGAGCGCCTGCGTATAGGGGTGGCGCATGGCGGTGAAGACCTCGGCCACGGCGCCGGTTTCCACCGCCTCGCCGGAATACATCACGCAGATGCGGTCGCAGACGTCCAGCACCAGGCCCAGGTTGTGGCTGATGAACAGCATCGAGGTGCCGTATTTTTCGCCGAGCGCCTTGACCAGGTCGACGATCCCGGCCTCGACCGTGACGTCCAGCGCGGTGGTGGGTTCGTCCAGGATCAGCAGCGCCGGCTTTGCCATCAGCGCCATGGCGATGACGATGCGTTGCTGCTGGCCGCCCGACAGCTGGTGCGGATAGGCGTTCAGGATGCGGTCGGGGTCGGGCAGGCGAACATCGGCGACGATCTGGCGGGCCAGTTTCCAGGCTTCGGCCTGGCCCATGCCCTGGTGGATGACCGGCACTTCGGCCAGTTGCGCGCCGACCTTCATCGCCGGGTTCAGGCTGGCCATCGGTTCCTGGTAGATCATCGCGATCTCTGATCCGCGGATGTGGCGCAGCTCTTCGTCCGACATGTGGGTCAGGTCGCGGCCCTTGAAGCGGATGGAGCCGCCGGTGATGCGGCCGGTCTTGCCGAGGTCGCGCATCACCGCCAGCGCCACGGTGGACTTGCCGCAGCCCGATTCGCCGACCAGGCCCATCGCCT
>JAGPCN010000086.1 GCA_018058035.1 Fuscovulum sp. | reverse complement strand
GGTCAGCACCTGGCGGTGCAGGATGTGTTCCTCGATGTCGGGGAACTGGGTCTTCAGCACGGCCAGCACCTTACCCCACAGTTCCTCGCGGCGGTCGTCCCAATGGCCGCGCGCCAGCGTATAGGGGGCGTGGCCGCCGAAGACGTTCATGATGTGGTGCCCGGCCGGGGCCAGCGTCGGATCGACCATCGAGGGGATCTTGAGGATCAGGAAGGGCTGGTCGCAGATCTCTCCGGCCTGGCTTTGGCGGTGCGCGCGTTCCATGTAGTCGACGCTGGGGGCGATGGTCATTTGCGGCCGGATGCCGCCATCGGCGCTGGCCTGGCCGATGATCGGCGCCGCGGGCAGGGATTTCAGTGCCAGGTTCACCCGGAACACCGTGCTTTCGCAGCGGATGTTGCGGATGTCGCGGTTGAACCCTTCGGGCAGGGTGGCGGGGTCCAGCAGGCGGGTGAATATGGTGCGGGCGGTGGCATTGGCGATCACGATCTTCGCCCGGATTTCCTCGCCGCCCTCCAGCCGGATGCCGACGGCGCGGCCGTCCTCGACCAGGATGCGCTCGACCGGGCACGAGGTGCGGACCTGCATGCCATGCGCCTCGCCCGAGCGGCGGATGGCGTCGGAAATCGACCCCATCCCCCCCTTCATGAAGCCCGCCGGCCCCGCCGCCGTGCCGCCGTCGCGCACGATGCCGCGCGCCAGCATATAGGCCGATCCCGGCGTCTTCAGGCTGGAGTTGGCGCCGCCGCCGCCGGCAAAGAACCCCAGCACCAGCTTGACATCCTCGGAGGTGAACCAGCGCGACAGGTAGTCATAGGCGGACAGGGTCAGCAGGTTGTAGATGTCGTGGAACTGCGGCCCGATCTTGCGGAACCGCCAGACGAAACCCGCCAGCCGGCGCAGGTCGCGCAGCTTGCCGCTGCCGGGGTTGACCGGCGTTTCCCAGAGCAGCTGCTTCATGTGCGGCGCGATCTTCTGCATGTGGGCGCGGTATTTCGCATAGGCCGCGCCATCGACGTTGGACAGGCGGCCGATCTCGGCGGCGAATTTCTCGGGGTCGTCGTGCATGGTGAAGGTGCGCCCGCCCTCCAGCGCAAAGACGGTGGGGGCGGCGGTCAGCACCTCGAAGCCGTAGTTCTGCAACTCCAGGTCCAGGATGACCTTGGGCTGCAAGAGACCCTGGTAATAGGACGCGGTCGAGCTGCGATAGCCGGGCGCGAATTCTTCGGTGACGGCGGCGCCGCCGATGATCTCGCGGCGTTCGACGACCAGCACCTTGACGCCGGCCCGCGCCAGATAGGCGCCGCAGGTCAGGCCGTTGTGGCCGCCGCCGACGATCACCGCATCGTATCGGGGGGTCATGCCTGTTCTCCTTCGGCCCAGGTTCCGGTGGTTCGGTCGAACGCGCCCGCGCGCAGGTCGCGGACGCCGGCGGTGATCTGCGGCTTGGCGATCTTGAGCGAGGCGGTGCGCGGGAAATCCTGCACGAAGGCGAAGAACCGCGGCACCTTGAACGGCGCCAGCCCGGCGGTCGCGGTGGCGATCACCGCCTCCAGCACCTGCGGGCCGGGCGCGACGCCCTCTTTCAGCTTGAGATAGGCCTTGACCTCTTGGCCGCGCAGCGGGTCGGGTACGCCCACCACCGCCACCTCGGCCACGCCGGGGGCGGCGGCCAGAACCACCTCGACCTCGCGCGCGGCGATGTTCTCGGCCGAGCGGCGGATCATGTCCTTCTTGCGGCCGACGATGTGAAAGAACCCCTCGTCGTCCTGGCGGAACAGGTCTCCGGTGGCGAACCAGCCGTCCTTAAGCGCCTCGGCGGTGGCCTGGGGGTTGTTGTAGTAGCCCAGCATGATGCCGGGGCCGCGGATCTGCAACTCGCCGGTCTGGCCCGGCGGCACGGGTTGGCCCGCCTCGTCGACGATGCGGCAATCGCGGAACGGGCAGGGCAGGCCGCAACTGCCCGAGCCGACCTTGTCGGCCCGTTCGATCGGCATGAACATGGCGGGGCCGACCTCGGTCATGCCGAAGGCCTCGCGCGCGCTCAGGTCAAAGCGCGCCTCAAGCCCGGCATGCAGGTCGCGCGGGCAGCCGTAGATATTGGCGCGGATGACGTGGTTGTCGGCATCATGCGGCTGCGGTTCCATCCCGTGCAGCACCCAGGGCAGCAGGCAGAATTCGATGTCGAAATCGCGCAGCCACTGGCTGAACCGGCTGGTCGACTGCCGGGCCGCCACGAACAGGGTGGCGCGCTGGAACAGCGTCATCAACAGCAGCCACTGCGGGTCCATGTAGAAGAACGGGGTCGAGGCCAGGATGCGGCGATAGACCCGCCCGTCGCGGAACGCATTCACCTTGCCGGCCGAGATCCAGTAGCGCTGGCTGAGCATGCAGCCCTTGGGAAAGCCGCTGGTGCCCGAGGTGAACTGGATGTTCAGCAGGTCGTCGTGGCCGACCGGCTGCGGTGGGTCAAAGCGGTCGGCGGGATCGGCGGCCAGGGTTTCCCAGGCATGGGCGTTTTCGGCGGCACCGCCCGCCACGATCAGCCGGTTGTCGTCCAATGCCACCAGCCCGCTGGCGCGGGCCTGGTCCAGCGCGGCGCGGGTATCGGCGTGGGTCACGATCCAGTCCGGCGCCGCGACCTGCACGACATGGCCGATCTCGCGCGGGGTATAGGCGGGGTTGATCGGCACCATCACCGCGCCGATCCGGCCAAGCGCCAGCCAGGTCAGCGGGAAGGCCGGGATATTGGGCAGCATCACGCCGACATGGGTGCCCCGGGTGATGCCAAGCGCGACCATCCGCGCAGCCAGCCCGTTCACCGCCCGGCGCATGCCGTCGTAGGTGATCGACTCGCCACTGTCGATAAAGCGCCACAGTTCGCGGTCGCCCGCGGCGGCGGCGGCCTCGTCGATCAGGGCGCCGATGTTTTCGGGCAGCGGCTCGGCTTCGATCCGGCGGCGGCGTTCGTCGTAGGGGGCGACGGGTTGGGCAAGGATGGCGTCCTTCCACATGGGTGGCTCCGATCCGGGCGGCGACGGGAAAAAACGCCGCCCCGGCCCGCAGGCGCGGGGCGGCAGGTCAGGGGTTCAATGAGAGAACCAGATCGCCTTGAAGTCGGTGTACTTGTCCATCGCGTGCAGCGACTTGTCGCGGCCAAAGCCCGATTGCCGGAAGCCGCCGAAGGGCACCGCCATCGACCCGCGGTCAAAGCAGTTGACCCAGACCACCCCGGCGCGGATCGCCTTGGCGGCCCGGTGGGCGTTCTTCATCGACCCGGTCCAGACCGCGCCGGCCAGGCCATAGACCGTGTCGTTGGCCACGGCCATCGCCTCGTCGAAGCCGTTCACGGTGATCGCCGACAGGACGGGGCCAAAGATCTCCTCCTGCGCGATCTTCATGCCGTTCTGCACGCCGTCAAAGATCGTCGGCTCGATGTAGTAGCCGCCGGTTTCGCGGCGCACCCGGTTGCCGCCGATCACGGCGCTGGCGCCTTCGGCGCGGCCCGCGTCGATATAGCCCAGCACGCGGTCCATCTGTTCCTCGCTGACGATGGACCCCATGCGCGTCGCCGAGTTCAGCGGGTCGCCGGGGCTGAAGACCCGGGCCTGCGCGGCGATCTTGTCCAACAGCGCGTCACGGACCTTGGCGTCGACGATCAGCCGGCTGCCGGCGTTGCAGACCTGCCCCGAGTTGCCGAAGATCCCCGCCGCGATCCCGGCCGCCGCGGCATCCAGGTCGTCGCAATCGGCCAGCACGACCTGCGGCGACTTGCCCCCCAGCTCCAGCCCGATCCGCTTGATGTTCGACTGGCCGGAATACTGCATGAAGTACTTGCCGACTTCGGTCGAGCCGGTGAAGCCCACGCAATCGACATCCATGTGCAGGCCAAGCGCCTTGCCGGCGATATGGCCCAGGCCGGGGATCACGTTCAGCACGCCGGGCGGGATGCCGGCCTCGATCGCCAGTTCGCCGAATTTCAGCGCGGTGAAGGGCGATTGCTCGGCCGGTTTCAGGATGACCGAATTGCCGGTGGCCAGCGCCGGGCCCAGCTTCCACGCCGCCATCGACATCGGATAGTTCCACGGCACCACGGCGGCCACCACGCCCAGCGGTTCGCGCACCACCACGGTCGTCATGTCATGGGCGGTGGCAGCGACCTCGCCGTACAGCTTGTCGATGGCCTCGGCGTACCAGGCGATGCAGGTCGCCGCGCTGACCACGTCGCCGTTGTAGGCATTGGCGATCGGCTTGCCGACGTTCAGCGTCTCCAGCAGGGCCAGTTCTTCGCGGTTGGCCAGGATCAGTTCCGAGAACCGCAGCAGGATGCGCCGGCGGTCGGCCGGGGCCATCCGCGACCAGACGCCCGCCTCGAATGCCTTGCGGGCCGAGCGCACCGCCACGTCGACATCGGCCGCATCGCAAGAGGCCATGTCGACCAGCAGCCGCCCGTCGCCCGGATAGACGCAAGGGAAGGTCTGGCCCGAAAGGCTGTCGACATAGCGGCCGTCGATGAAGGGGCGGTGCGGCAAGGTCGCGGCCTTGGCGCGCGCGTGCCAGTCGATGGTTTGCAGCATTGTCGGCTCCTTTTCGTTTGGCTTCGGTCCGGGGCCTTAGCCCGCCACGGCATCCTTGCGGGTCAGCCCATGCGCGGCGCCGACCTCGGTGATCGCCTGGCGCAGGATGGCGACGATGTCGTCGACCTGGGCGCGGGTGACGATCAAGGGCGGCGAGATCACGCACAGGTCGCCCAGCGGGCGCACGATCAGCCCCAGTTCAAAGCAGCGCTCGTCTATCTTGCGGGTAAAGGCCTTGTCGGCGTCGTTGCCGTCGGCGCGGGTCGGGTCCAGCAGGCATTGCACGCAGCCCACCAGCCCCACCGCCCGCGTATCCGCCACCCCCGGCAGGTCGGCCAAGGAGGCCAGCGCCGCGGCGAAATAGCCGGCCATGTCGCGGGCATGGTCGACGATGCCCTCACGCTCCATCAGGTCGATGTTGGCCAGCGCAGCGGCGCAGGACACCGGGTGGTTGGTGTAGGTGTAGCCGTTGGTGAACCAGCTGCCGTGGGCGTTCTCGCCCGAGATCCGCGCCATCACCCGGTCCGAGATCGCCAGCCCCCCCAGCGGCACATAGCCCGAGGTGACGCCCTTGGCGAAGGTGATGATGTCGGGCACCACGCCGAACACCTTTTCCGAGGCGAACCATTCGCCGCAGCGGCCAAAGGCGGTCACCACCTCGTCCGAGATGTACAGGATGTCGTGCCGTTCGCAGACCGCCTTGAAGCGGGCGTGATAGCCCTTTGGCGGAATGATCACCCCGCCCGAGGCCAGGATCGGTTCGGCCAGGAAGGCGGCAATGGTGTCGGCGCCCAGTTCGGCGATGCGGTCCTCGAATTCGCGGACCAGATCGTCCAGGAACGCCTCTTGCGTGCGGTTGCCGGCGTGGCGCGGGTTGGGGCTGGACAGGAAAGAGATGCGGTCCTGTTCGATGTCGAAGTTCGGCCAGTTGCCGGTGCGCCCGGTGCAGGCCGCCGTCAGCGCGGTCGAGCCATGGTAGCCGTCATAGCGCACGATGATCCGCTTTTTCCCGGGCCGGCCGAGGACGTTGTTGTAGAACTCGGAAAACCGCAGCGCGCTGTCGACGGCGGTCGATCCGCCGGTGGTAAAGAAGATGCGGTTCAGGTCGCCCGGGGTCAGGCTGGCGATCTTGTCGGCCAGCCGCGCCGCCGGGCTGGTCGCCATGTACCAGGGCGAGGCATAGGACAGTGTCATCGCCTGATGCGCGATGGCATCGGCGATCTCGCGACGGCCATAGCCGACCTGCGTACACCACATGCCGCCCGGGCCGTCGATCAGCCGGCGGCCATCGGCGGCATGCACATAGATGCCCTCGGCATGGGTCAGCACGGGCTGTGCGGCGCTGCCCAGCCGGGCCATTTCCTGCGCCGGCAGCAGCATGTGGTCGCGCATCGCCTGGGCCACGTCGTCTTGCTGGGTATCGGCCATCGCGTTCCTTCCCCTCTGCGCCGCCCGTCCGGCCCTGCGCCCTTGCCGATTGTTCTGGCCCATGGGCGCCGGCGAAGTCAACCTTTCTGATTGCCCGATCAATCAAAAGATATGGTGGGCGATATCCCGCACCTGCCCGGGGTCATCACCAGTGGCCCGGGTCAGCCATAGAAATCAAGCTCTTCGCTGATCTCGTCGATCAAACCGGCGCGGCGGTCGACGCTGTCTTCGGACAGCCCGGCCAGGGCCACCGCGATCAGCCGCAGCATGCTGACATGGGCAGTGGCGGAACTGACCAGGCCATGCCGGGCGACGTGGCAATGAATGACGATGCTGGCGAACCGCTTCACCGTCGCCAGGTTCATGTGGTCGGAAAGGGCGACGATCTCGGCCCGGGTGGTGCGGGCGAAGGACAGGATCGGCCGCAGCTCGCGCCGCTGCGGACCCAGGCAGAACACGAACAGCACGTCGCGAGGCCCGATCATCGCCAGCTCCTCGGCCAGTGCGCCGCCTTCGGCGCCCAGCATCTGCACCGCCGGCCGCAGCCGGGCGAACTGCAGCCGGCCATGGCGGGCCAGCCAGCCATCGGCCCCCAGGCCCAGGAACCAGACCCGCGGCGCGTCGGCCACCAGCCGCGCGGCATGGCGCAGGCTTTCGGGGTTCATCTCTTCGAAGGTGCGGGTCAGGTTGGCCAGTTCCAGGTCCAGATGTTCGCCGATGCTGCGCCCCAGGGCGGCGCCTGATTGGCTGCCCTTGGTGTAGGAATAGGGCTGGGTCCGGTTCCGCTCTTCGCGCGACTGCAGCTTGACCTCGTCGAAGTCGGCATACCCCAGGGCGCGGAAGAACCGCGCCGCGGTGGCCTTGGACACATCGGCCAGCCCGGCCAGTTCTGTTGCAGTATGTGTTTCAACCAGTTGCGGCGAGGCCAGAATCACCTCGGCCAGCTTCTGCTCGCTGCGGGTCAGGCTTTGGATGTGTTCCTGGATGCGCAGCACCAGACGTGTCGACATCACTTGGCCTTTTCAGTGGGTTAGCATTTGTGTTTGACAGGATGAAACAACGGTTTCAGGATTTTGGAACGTCGGAACGAAACCCCGGTTTCCTGAAACAGCACTTTGAAACAGCGGAGCGCACCGTGTCAAAATCTAACATCATTCGCCAGCAGATCTGGGGCAAGTTGCGCGACGTGGCCCGGCCCGACACGCGCTTTGACAAGAACTTTGCCGAGGTGATCCCGGATTTCGAAGGGTCGGACCGGGCGACGCAGCGCATCCTGGCGATGCCCGCGTTCAAAAGCGCCGAGTTCCTGTTCATCACGCCCGACAACTGCCTGGCCGAGCTGCGGTCGGAACTGATCCGCCAGGGCCGGCCGTTCTTCATGTCGACCTACGGCATCTATCGCGGGTTCCTGTATGTCGAGCCGGGGTCGGTGCCCAAGGGGCACGAGCTGTACGCCGGCTGGCTGGACGGGATGGAGCACTTCGGCCGCCCGATCCTGCTGGAAGAGGTGGCCCGCCGCGGCAAGATCGACTTCCTGGCCACCGGCGCCTCGGCGGTGTCGGTCGACGGCGTGCGCTTTGGCAAGGGGCACGGGTTCTTCGACCTGGAATGGGGCATGTTCACCGACCTCGGCCTGGTCGACGAGACGACTCCGGTCGTCGCCGTGGTGCATGATTGCCAGGTGGTGCAGGAAAAGCTGCACCCCAGCCCGACCGACATCCTGGTCGACTACATTGCCACCCCGACGGCGCTGCACCGCGTCGAACGCCGCGCCAAGCGCCCGCGCGGCGTGATCTGGGACCTGCTGGACCCCCGGCAGATCGAACAGACCCCGCCCTTGCAGGAATTGCGGGTGATCCAGGGCCTGGCCGCGCCGAAGTGAACCGACAAGACAATCATAGCAACAGGAGGGAATGAGATGACTTTCACGATCAGCCGCCGCGGGTTCGTGCAGACCGCCGCCCTTGCCGGCGTGGCCGCCGGCCTGCCCCGCATGGCCCGCGCCGCCACCCCCTTGGCCATGCAGGCCGCATGGATCAACGACGCCGAGTTCGCCGGCTATTTCGCCGCCATCGACAAGGGTTTCTACACCGCCGAGGGGCTGGACCTGACCTACCTGTCGGGCGGGCCCGACGTGATCCCCGAAAGCACCATCATCGCCGGCCGCGCCGACCTGGCGCTGACCACGCCGGATACCACCATCCGCGCCATCACCGAACAGGGGGCCAAGTTCAAGATCATCGGCGCCCAGTACCAGAAGAACCCCATCGGCATCGTCTCGCTGAAGAAATCCGCCATCAACGCGCCCGCCGACCTGGTGGGCAAGACCCTGGCGGTGCCGCCGGTCAATACCGTGACGGTCGAGGCGATGCTGGCGCTGAACGGCATCGACCGGGCCGCGGTCAACATCGTGCCCTATGCCTATGACCCGACGCCGCTGGTCAAGGGCGAGATCGACGCCTCGCTGGATTTCACCACCAACGTGCCCTACACCATCGGCCAGATGGGCGAGGAGGCCGCCTCGTTCCTGCTGTACGACCATGGCGTCACGCTGTTCAACGATACCGTGGTGGTGACCGAGGAAACCCTGGCCGCCAAGCGCGCCGAACTGGTTGCCTGGCTGCGCGCCAGCCGCAAGGGCTGGGAAGAGAACCTGGCCGACCCGGCCGCCTATCCGCCGCAATGGGCCGAGACCTGGTTCAAGGGCACCGGCCGCACCATCGAGAACGAGGTGTTCTTCAACACCGCGCAAAAGCCGATCATCGAAAGCGCCGGCGGCATCTTCTCGATGTCCGAAGAGGATATCGCAAAGAACCTGGCGGCGCTGAAGGCGGTCGGCATCGAGGGCACGCGCGACATGTTCGACACCACGCTGCTTGCCGAAATCTGATGGCCGACCAGCCTGCCATTTCCCTGAAGGGGGTCTGCAAGACCTACCGGGGCCGCGGGGCCGATGTGGTGGCGCTGAAGGACATGAACCTGGCCTGTCCGCCGGGGTCCTTTACCGCGCTGATCGGGCCTTCGGGGTGCGGCAAGTCGACGGCGATGCGTGTGGCCCTGGGTCTGGAGGACCACGATCAGGGCGAGGTGCGCATCGCCGGCCGGCCTCCGGCCGAGGCGACGGCAGGCGGCATCACCGGGGTGGCGTTCCAGGACGCCGCCCTGCTGCCCTGGCGCAGCGTGGCGCGCAACATCTCCCTGCCGCTTGAGGTGCTGGGCCGCGACCCGGCCCGCTACAGCCACGAGATCGCCCAGCTGATCGACCTGGTCGGCCTGAAGGGCTATGAGACCGCGCTGCCCGGGCAGCTGTCGGGGGGCATGCGGCAGCGGGTGTCGATCGCGCGGTCGCTGATCACCTCTCCCGAGGTGCTGTTCATGGACGAACCCTTTGGCGCGCTGGACCAGATCCGCCGCCGCCAGATGAACGTGGAACTGCAACGGATCTGGCAGGAAACCCGGTCGACCGCGCTTCTGGTGACGCATGGCATCGACGAGGCGGTGTTCCTGGCCGATTACGTCGTGGTGATGCACGCCAACCCCGGCCGGGTGGTGGACGTGATCGAGGTGCCCTTTGCGCGGCCGCGCCAGGATACCCTGTTTTCCGCGGCCGAGTTCCACGCCATGACCGACCGCATCGCAAAGGTGCTGCATGGCGTCTGACCGCGGCCTTGCCAGCCGGGTCTGGCTGCGCAACCTGGGCCTGCTGCTGGCGGCTTGGGAAATCGCTGGCCGGCTGGATCTGGTGGCGGGGGGCGCCCTGCCGGCGCTGTCCGAGATCGCCGTGCAGGCCTGGGCCGACCGCGGCGACTATCCCGACCATGTGCTGGCGACGGTGCTGACCTCGGTTGCGGGCTTCGTGATCGGCAATGTCGTCGCCATCGCGGCGGGGGTGGTCTTCGTGCTGTTCCCGCTGGCGCAGCGGCTGATGCGGGGGGTCAACATCGCCGTCTTCGCGCTGCCCGCCATCGCCATCGCGCCGATCCTGGTGCTGACGCTTGAGGGGATGGCGCCCCGGATCACGCTGGCGGCCCTGGGGGTCTATTTCGTCACCATGACCGCCACCGTGGTCGGGCTGTCGCAATACGACACAAGGTCGGCCGATGTGGTGCGCGCCTATGGCGGCGGCGCCTGGCGGGTGATGCGCCTGGTGCGGCTGCGCGGCGCCATTCCCGACATCCTGTCGGGCCTGCGCATCGCGGCGCCGAACGCCGTTCTGGGCGCCATCCTGGCCGAGTTCGGCGGCGGCGGCCGCTGGGGCCTGGGCAGCTATCTGCTGGGGTCGCTGGGCCGCGGCGATCCGGCCCGCCTGTGGGGGATCGGCCTGACCGCCACGCTGATCGCCGGCCTCTCTTACGCGGTCTTCGCGGTGGTGTCGGCGCGCGTGCTGGGCAGCACGCGGTCGGTCACGCTGAACACGGCGCTGCCCGATCCGGGGCCGGCGCCGGGGCCGCTCTGGCTGCGCGCCGCGGTCGGGTTGGCGACGCTGGCGATGCCCTTTCTGCTGTGGTGGGCCTTCATCCGGCTGTCCGGGGTGCCCGATCTGATCGCCAAGACCCCCTGGGCCGTGGTCGATTACCTGTTCCTGGCCGACACCGCGCCCAAGGCGCAGGAAAAGCTGTTGGCCGCGCTGGCCCAGACCCTGCCGATGACCGCGGCGGGCATGGCGGCGGGCCTGGGCTTTGCCTTCCTGCTGGCGGTGCTGTCGCGGATGATGCCGGGGTTCATCCGCGCCTTCATGCCGGTGGCGCTGGTGACCCAGACCATGCCTCTGGTGGCGCTGACGCCGCTTCTGGTGCTGATGCTGGGGCGCGGGCCGTCGGTCACGCTGTGGATCACCATTTCCGTCACCTTCTTTCCGGCCTTCGTGCTGCTGGTGCAGGGCATCCAGCGGGTGCCGCAATCGGTGCTGGACGTGCCGCGGGCCTACGGCGCCTCGGCCTGGACCGAGTTGCGGATGGTGTCGATCCCGGCGGCCTTGCCCTATCTCTTTGCCGCGGCCCGGCTGACGGCGCCGCGGGCGCTGCTGGGGGTGATGATCGCCGAATGGCTGGCCACCGGCACCGGCCTTGGCAACCTGCTGAACCAGTCGCGCGGCTATCTGGATTACGCGATGATCTGGACTGTCGCGGCGGTCAGCGTCATCGTCGCGGTGGTCGCCTATGGCCTGGTGCTGGCGGTGGAACGCCGGGTGCTGCGCCGGCTGGGGATGCAGGGGGCCGAGTAGGCGCCGGCTCAGGGCCCGGCCAGAAGGCGGGCGGCGGCGCGGATCATGCGGTCGCAGGCGGCCAGCTGGCTGCGCTCGACGTATTCGTCGGGCCGATGCGCGACCGCGATTGCGCCCGGCCCGCACAGCACCGCCGGCAGCCCCATGTCGCGCTGGAACAGCCCCGCCTCGGCGCCGAAGGCCACCTTGGCATGGTCGTTGCGCCCGACCACATGCTTCATCGTGGCCACCAGCGGATGGCCGGCATCGATGGCATGGGCGGGGTATTCGTAGATCGCCTCGAACCGCGCCTCGGCGCCCGGGAACCGCTGGCGCAGGGTGGGCAGGATGCGGTCGAAGACCTCGGCCTCGATCCGGCGAAAGATCGGCTCCTGGTCGACCTCGGCCAGGTTGCGGAACTCGAAGGTCACGGAGGCGCTGGCCGGCACGATGTTGATCGCCGTCCCGCCCGAGATCAGGCCGACCGACAGCGTGGAGTGGACCAGGTCGTAATCGGCATCCTGCGGGCCAAGCGCCAGGTCGGCCGCGACGCCGCGCAGGAACAGCACCAGCTCGGCCGCGGCCGCGATCGCGTTGGCGCCGCGGGGGGCCAGGCTGGAATGCACCGGGTGGCCGGTGAAATGGCAGCGGTAGGCCCGCCCGCCCTTGTGGCCGATGACGACCTGCATCAGCGTCGGTTCGCCCACGATGCAGACCGCGGGCCGCGGCCCGTTCGCCGCGATGTCGCGCAGCAGGCTGCGCACGCCGATGCAGCCGATTTCCTCGTCATGGGTCAGGGCCAGGTGGATGGGGCGGGGGTGGCCCGCCGCCACCAGATCGGGCACCGCGGCCAGCACCGAGGCGACAAAGCCCTTCATGTCCGCCGCGCCGCGGCCGTAAAGCCGCCCGTCGCGTTCGGTCAGGGTGAACGGGTCCGAGGCCCAGACCTCGCCCTCGACCGGCACGCAATCGGTGTGGCCGTTCAGGACCAGCCCGCCGTCGCCCTCGGGGCCGATGGTGGCCCAGAGGTTCGCCTTCTGCCCCGTTTCGTCCAGGATCAGCCGCGAGCCGACGCCGTGGCGATGCAGGTAGTCCTGCACATACTGCATCAGCGGCAGGTTCGATCGGGCGCTGGTGGTGTCAAAGGCGACCAGGTCGCGCAGCAGGCGTTCGGTTTCGGTCATGGGATCCTGTCCGGCTAGGGGGTCACACGCCGCCCGAGCCGCCGGGGCGATAGGGCGGCGGGGTCAGCAGCATCCCCGTCACCTCGCCGGGCAAGGTGGCCATCAGGTTCTTGCGGGTCGGCATGCCCTTGGTAAAGGGCAGCAGCTGATGCTTGGCGATCTCGAAGATGCGGCGCAGTTCGGCCACCGGGTGGCGGTGTTCGTCGACCCGCAGGTCCAACCAGGGATAGGCTTCGGTGTTGTAGACCTTCAGCGCGGCCGATTGCTTGCCGCGCTTGTCGCCGCCGGCGGCCTGGCCGGCCTCAAGCACCAGCATCAGCCGTTCGGTCAGGTCAAAGGCCGCGCTGGCCCGCGCAGCGGCGGCCATGGCGGCCACGGTTTCGGCGCCGACCAGCATGTTGCCCTGCACGGTGAAGCCGTCGCCCAGCTCTTGCCCCGCCCAGGTCACGCAGCTGGCCCCGGTATGCGCCGCGACCCCGCCGCGCGCATCGACGACGCCGACCTGGCGGTCGTCGCGGCCGGGGTCGTCGGCCAAAAGCCGCGCCAGAGTGTCGGCGGCCGACAGGCCGGATTCCATCAGCTTCAGCCCGTCGATCCCCAGGTAGGGGTTGACCCAGGACTGGGTGGCGATGGCGCCGACGCCTTCCTTGATATAGCTGCAGATGCCGCCGACGGCGGGCACTGCGGTCGATACGGCAACGCCCAGCATCCCGGTGCGCGGGCAGCGGGCCGCGATGGAAAAGGTGTTCAGTTCGATCATTCTGGTCCTCCGGGTTCGCGCGCGGGGCGCATCTTCTTGCGGTGGTCGGGCACGGCGGCAAGCAGCGTGCGGGTGTAGTCGTGCTGCGGATCGGCAAAGACCTGGTCGGCGGGGCCATATTCGACCACGCGGCCGTGGCGCATGACGGCAACCCGGTCGCTGACCTGGCGAATGACCGCCAGGTTGTGGCTGACGAAGACCGCGGTCAGGCCCAGGTCGCGGCGGGTGGCGTCGAACAGATCCAGCACCTGCGCCTGGACCGAGACATCCAGCGCCGAGGTCGGCTCGTCCGCCAGCACGACCTGCGGTTGCAGGATCACCGCCCGCGCGATGGCAACGCGCTGCTTCTGCCCGCCCGACAGCTGGTGCGGGTGGCGGTCGTAGCTGTCGGCCGGCAGGCCCACCCGGGCCAACAGGTCGCGCGCCTTTTCGCGCCGCTCGGCCCGGGTGCCGATGCCATGTACCTCAAGCGGCGCGGTCAGGATCTGGCCGATGCTTTGCCGCGGGTTGAACGACGAGGCGGGGTTCTGGAAGATCGGCTGCACCTGGCGCCGGAACGCCTTGAGCCCAGGCCCCGACAGCGCCCAGATGTCCTGGCCGTCCAGCCGGATGCTGCCTTCGCTGGGCCGGATCAGCCGCAGCGCCATCCGCAGCAGCGTGGACTTGCCCGAGCCGGATTCGCCGACGATCCCCAGCGTCTGGCCGCGCGGCACGCCCAGGGTGACGTCGGCCACCGCACGCACCGGGGCGCTGCGGCGGAACCATCCGCTGCCGCCGAATTCCTTGGCCAGGCCCTCGATCTGCAGGAAATCGCCGCTCATGCCGCCCCCCTTGGCCGCAGGGGCGCATGGATGCTGGGCGTCGCGGCCAGCAGCATCCGGGTATAGGGCTGGCGCGGATCGGCAAAGATGCGGCGGACCGAGCCCTCTTCGACGATCTCGCCATCCTTCATCACATAGACCCAGTCGCACAGCTCGGCCACCACGCCCAGGTCGTGGGTGATGAACAAGACCGAGGTGCCCTTTTCATCGCGGATTTCCCGCAACAGCCGCAGCACCTGCGCCTGAACGGTGACATCCAGCGCGGTGGTCGGTTCGTCGGCGATCAGCAGGTCGGGCGCCAGCGCCAGCCCCATCGCGATCATCGCGCGTTGCTGCATCCCGCCCGAGAATTCATGCGGAAAGGCGCGGATGCCGCGGTCGGGGTCGCGGATGTGGACAGTTTCCAGCAGCCGGGCCGCGGCGCGCAGGGT
>JAGPCN010000085.1 GCA_018058035.1 Fuscovulum sp. | reverse complement strand
AAGCTGTCCAGCGCCTGCGGCTTGCCGGTGGCGACGTTGCAGAAGGTGCAGCCGCGGGTGCAGATCTCGCCCATGATCATCATGGTGGCGTGGCCCGCGCTCCAGCACTCGCCGACGTTGGGGCAGCCGGCCTCTTCGCAGACGGTGACCAGCTTCTTTTCCTTCAGGATGTCGCGCGTCTGCTTGTAGCCCTCCGAGGTCGGTGCCCGGACGCGGATCCAGTCCGGCTTCTTCGGTTGCGCCTGGTCGGGGCGGTGCGCCTTTTCGGGGTGGCGCTGGTCGGGCAGCTTGAGGTCGCGCATCGTTTTTTCCCCCTGACGGGATGGCCTGCCCGGACATAAGGCTTTCGCAGTCGCATGGCAACGCGCCTGCGCGCCGCACCGGCGCCCTGGGGCCATGTGCGGCGTGCAAGGGACCGAGTGAAGGGGAGACGAACATGGCAAAGGCTTTCCTGGCCGAGATGCTGGGCACGGCGATGCTGGTGCTGATCGGCTGCGGCGCGGCGGTGATCGCGGGGGCGGATGGTGCCGGCGGCATCGGGCTGACCGGCATCAGCCTGGCCTTCGGGTTGGCGATCGTGGCGGCGGCCTATGGGCTGGGACCGATCTCGGGGGCGCATCTGAACCCGGCGGTCAGCCTGGGCGCGCACCTGGCGGGGCGCATCGGTCGCGGCACGCTGCTGTCCTATGCGCTGGCGCAGGTGATCGGGGCCACGCTGGGGGCGCTGGTGCTGTGGCTGATCGCCTCGGGCCAGGCGGGATATGACATCGGCACGCAGGGACTGGGGCAGAACGGCTATGGCGCGGGCTATCTTGGGGAATATTCGCTGACCGCCGCGCTGGTCTTCGAGACGGTGATGACCTTTGTCTTCGTCACCGTGATCCTGGGGGCGACCCAGCCGGGCGCGCCGGCGGCGATGGCGGGGTTGGCGATCGGGCTCACGCTGGCGGCGATCCACCTGGTCGGGATCAAGGTCACCGGCGTTTCGGTGAACCCGGCGCGGTCCTTCGGACCGGCGGTGCTGGTCGGCGGCCAGGCGCTGGCGGACCTGTGGGTGTTCATCCTGGCGCCGCTGGCCGGGGGTGCCCTGGCCGGGCTGGCACACAAGGCGGGTTTGACGCGCGCCGACTGAGCAGCGGCGCGCAAGACCGGGGACGGGGAAGCCCCGGCGGAAGGGGGCGCGTCGGGACACGCGCCCCCTTTTCCCTTTTGATCCAGCGCAAGGCCGGTCGCCCCTTGCCGTGGCAGTCAGGCCCGGCCATCCTTGCCGGACCATGACGATGACCCACCTGGAACTGACGCTGGCGATCCTGGCCCTGCTGGTCACGCCCGGCCCGACGAACACGCTGATCTTCCTGGCCGGGGCCGAGCGCGGCCTGCCCCGGGGCCTGGCCCTGATCCCGGCTGAACTGGCGGGCTACCTGCTGACCGTGGTGCCGCTGACGCTGGCCGGGGGCCCCCTGCTGCAAGACCTGCCGCAGGCGCGGGCGGGGGTGGCGGTGGCGGCGGGCCTGTGGGTCGCGGTGCTGGCGCTGCGGCTCTGGCAACTGCCCGACAGGGCCGAAGACCGGCCCGGCGTCGGCGCGGGCCAGGTCTTCCTGACCACCCTGCTGAACCCCAAGGCGCTGATCTTCGGCCTGGTCCTGCTGCCGTCTCCGTCACAGGCCGCGGGCCAGCTGGCGCTGTTCGCCGGGCTGGTGGTGGCGGTGGCGCTGCTTTGGGTGGCGGCGGGCGCCGGGCTGGGGCGGCGACAGGGGCGACCCTCGCCGCTGGTGCCGGCGCTGCGCCGCGGCGCCTCGCTCTGGCTGGGGGCGCTGTCGGTGGCGCTGGTGCTGCGCGGGATTGGAGTGGCCTGAGACCCCTACCCGATCAGCGGACCCGACCGGCCGTAGGTTTCGTCATAATGCCGGCGCAGCCGCATCAGCGCGATGCGCAGCACGATCTTGCCCGACCGCGCCGCCCAGCCCATCCGGCGCTCGGCGGCCTCGATGCCTTCCAGAAAGCAGCACACCCGCAGCGCCACGTCGCCCAGGCCAGGGCCCAGGTCGCGCAGCGCCGCCGCGACCCGTTCGCGGGCGCGCGACGGCCCCTCGGCCAGGCCGCCATCGGGGCGAAAGCTGCCCCGGTCGCCGCCGGTCAGGAACTTTTCCCAGTTCTGCGCGATCCGCGGCCCCATCTGCGCCAGCTCGAAATCCTCGCGCAGGCGTTCGGCGGCTTCGACCAGTGGGGTTTCCAGGAAGGGCTTGCCGTCCTTGTCGCGCCGCCGCCCCAGCACGGCAACCGGGCTTTCGGCCAGATTGTAGCGCATCCGGCGCGGGCCGTCGTCGTCCATCACCTGGCGTTCGTCCCAGACCCGGTGCTGCGCGGCAAACACCCCCGGCGCCTCGGCCATCGCCGCCTGGCGCGCGCGGTCCTCGTCCTCGATCATCCGCTTCAGCGCCATCCGCCCGGCCTGGGTGATCTCGTAGGTCGAGACCCGGCCGACCTTGCGGCAATGGATCCAGTCCTTCAGCGTGAAGGCCTGCGCCACCGAGCGTTCGACGATGCCGGTGCGGGCGCTGCGGCCGTCGGGAAATTCGCGCATCACCACGGCCTTTTCCATGTCCGAGGCGATGGCCAGCACGGCGCCCGGCTCGGCCAGCCGGCGCAGAACGCGGCGGCCCTCGCGCAGCAGCGTCACTTCGTCCGTCATCTTCGCGGCCGCGCGGATCGGAGCAGTCATCGTGGGGGCGTCCTTTCGGTCTGGGTCAGAAGGGGGCATGGCGTCGCGCGACAGGCTGGACAGCGCCTCGTCCATCAGCGGGTCGTCGCGCCGCATCTCGAATCGGCGGACCTGGCGCATCACGGTCGAGGCGTTCAGCCCCACCTGGCGGGCCAGGGCGCGGATCGACAGCCCGTCTTCGGTGTGGCTGAGATACAGCCGCACCCGGTCGGGCAGCCAGTCGGGAAGGCAGTGATCAGCGGGGGCAGTCAATCCGGGCATCCTGTGTCTCGCGTCGTCCCGGCATGGTGCATTGATCCGGACTTGGACAATTGCAACCTAGGGATGATTTGGTTACCTGATGGTTAATTTGCGGCGTGGAACCGATAATTGTAATCAAATCTTAAACAATCCAGTAACCTCCGTTCGCTCCAATCGCCGTCAATGCAACGCATGGTTGCGCCATTGCAGACTGCCCGCCGTCACGAACGGAGGCTGCCAATGTCCGATATCCGCAAGATCCTGACCGAGATGCGCCGCCCGGCGATGCTGATGCGCGCCGCGCGGCTGGGGATGGCCGACTACAACCGCGGCCGCTGGCTGAAACGGCTGGCGGGGGGCGAAACCGCGCCGGAACGCACGGTTCCGCGGCTGCTGTCGGTCGAGGAACAGCTGGAGGAAACCCGCCTGGCGGGCGATGCCAGCTATTCGATCACCCAGCATATCGAGGTGCTGATCGCCCTCTTGGCCGAGGCCAGCCTGCTGCGCCGCCAGTCGCTGACCTGAGCGCGTCGCAAGAGGAAAGGGGCCCGCGCGGACAATCCCGCGCGGGCCCCTTTCGTTTCCGGTTCGGAAACCGCCTTTCGGCGAAATCAGATGAAGGCGTCGGGCATCTCGGCCTTGCGGCGGGCCACGAAGGCCTCAAGCTCTTCCTTCTTCGCCGGGTCCATCTCGGGCGGCTGGTAGTCGGCCAGCAGTTTCTTCACCCGCTCGCCGGCCAGCGCCTGGGTGTCGCGGGCGCCTTCCTCGTCCCAGGTCTCGAACGGCTTGTAGTCCAGAAGGTCGGTGCGCCAGAACGCGGTCTTGAAGTTGGCCTGGGTATGGGCGCAGCCCAGATAGTGGCCGCCCGGCCCGACCTCGCGGATCGCATCCATGCCTTGGGCGTTCTCGTCGACGCTGATGCCGCGCGCCAGATGGTGCAGCGTGCCCAGCTGGTCGGCGTCCATCACGAACTTTTCGTAGGACGACACCAGGCCCCCTTCCAGCCAGCCGCAGGCGTGCAGCATGAAGTTCACGCCCGACAAGAGGCCCATGTTCAGGCTGTTGGCCGATTCATAGGCCGCCTGCGCATCGGGCAGCTTGGACCCGCAGAAGGCGCCCGCCGAACGATAGGGCAGCCCCAGGCGGCGCACCAGCTGGCCGGTGCCATAGGTGATGTGGCTGGCCTCGGGCGTGCCGAAGGTCGGCGCCCCGCTGTTCATGTCGATCGAGGTCACGAAGGCCCCCGCGATCACCGGCGCCCCGGCGCGCACCAGCTGCGAATAGGCCACGCCGGCCAGGATCTCGGCCAGCACCTGGGTCAGCGTGCCCGCCACCGTCACCGGCGCCATCGCGCCGCCGACGATGAAGGGCGACACGATGGCCGCCTGGTTGGCCTCGGCATAGACCTCCAGCGCGCCCATCATGATGCCGTCAAAGGTCATCGGGCTGTTGATGTTGATCAGGCTGGTCATCACCGTGCGCCCGTTCAGCCCGCCGAACAGGATGTCCGACATCGCCACGGAATCGGCGGCGCGGCTGGGTTCGGTCACCGACCCCATGTAGGGCTTGTCCGACAGCGTCATGTGCGCCAAGAGCATGTCGAGGTGGCGCTTGTTCACCGGCACGTCGGTCGGCTCGCAGACCGTGCCGCCGGAATGGTGCAGCCAGCGCGACATGTAGCCCAGCTTCACGAAGTTGCGGAAATCCTCGATCGTGGCATAGCGGCGGCCGCCTTCGGCATCGCGCACGAAGGGCGGGCCATAGACCGGCGCCAGCACCAGGTTGCGCCCGCCGATCTCGACGTTGCGGTCCGGGTTGCGGGCATGCTGGGTAAAGGTCTTCGGCGCGGTCTTGATCAGCTGCCGCGCCAGGCCGCGCGGAATATGCACCCGCTCGCCCCGCACATCGGCGCCCGCCGCCCGCCAGCGCGCCAGCGCGGCCGGGTTCTCGACGAAGTTGACGCCGATCTCTTCCAGCACCGTCTCGGCATTGGCCTCGATGATCTGCAACGCCTCCTCGTTCAGGATCTCGAAGTTAGGAATGTTGCGCTCGATGAACCGCGCGGTCTCGAAGCTGACCGCCGTCCGCTCGGCCCGGCGCGAGGCCCCGCCGCCACCGCGCGCCCTGCGTCCCGCCGTCACATCCATGTCGCCCATGATCGCCTCCAACGCGAAATCCCTGGTCGTCCTTATGCCGCCAAAGCCGGCACGGCCGCCCCCCGTTTCCGGCACCTGCCCGCCAAAAGCGACACGACCACCCGTCGAAAACGACCCGCCTTCAATCCGGCCCCAATACCCCACGGGGGTCCGGGGGTGTGAAACCCCCGGCTCCGCCGCCTGCCACCCCTTGCAGCGCCGGCCCTCGCGCGCTACGCGGGCTCATGACCCAGCATGACCGCCTTCTGATCATCGACTTCGGCTCCCAGGTGACGCAGCTGATCGCGCGCCGGCTGCGCGAGCTGAACGTCTACTGCGAGATCCACCCCTACAACCGCGTGGACGACGCCTTCCTGCGCGCCTTCGCGCCCCGGGCGGTGATCTTCTCGGGCGGGCCGGCCTCGGTCTATCAGGACGGCGCGCCGATGCCGCCGAAGGGCGTGTTCGACCTGGGCGTGCCGATCCTCGGCATCTGCTACGGCCAGCAGGTGATGATGCACTGCCTGGGCGGCCATGTCGAAGGCGGCCACGGCACCGCCGAATTCGGCCGCGCCTTCGTCACGCCTGCGGACGAGACCATCCCGCTTCTGGCGGGATGGTACGAGGACGGGCCCGAACAGGTCTGGATGAGCCACGGCGACCATGTGTCGAAGATCGCCCCCGGTTTCCGCGTCTACGGCACCTCGCCCAACGCCCCCTTCGCCATCACCGCCGACACCGCCCGCCGGTTCTACGCCGTGCAATTCCACCCCGAGGTCCACCACACCCCCAAGGGCGCGAAGCTCTATGAAAACTTCGTCCGCCTGGCCGGGTTCAAGGGCGACTGGACGATGGGCGCCTACCGCGAGGAAGCCATCCGCAAGATCCGCGACCAGGTCGGCAGCGCCAAGGTCATCTGCGGCCTCTCCGGCGGAGTCGACAGCTCGGTCGCCGCCGTGCTGATCCACGAAGCCATCGGCGACCAGCTCACCTGCGTCTTCGTCGATCACGGCCTTCTGCGGCTGGGCGAGGCCGAGCAGGTCGTCACCATGTTCCGCGACCATTACAACATGCCGCTGATCCACGCCGACGAATCCGACCTGTTCCTGACCGCGCTGGAAGGCGTCTCGGACCCCGAGGTCAAGCGCAAGACCATCGGCAAGCTCTTCATCGACGTGTTCCAGAAACATGCGCACGAGGTCGGCGGCGCCGAATTCCTGGCGCAAGGCACGCTTTACCCCGACGTCATCGAAAGCGTCAGCTTCTCCGGCGGCCCCTCGGTCACCATCAAGTCGCACCACAACGTCGGCGGCCTGCCCGAGAAGATGGGCCTGAAACTGGTCGAACCCCTGCGCGAGCTGTTCAAGGACGAGGTCCGCGCCCTTGGGCGTGAACTGGGCCTGCCCGCCAGCTTCATCGGCCGCCACCCCTTCCCCGGCCCCGGCCTCGCCATCCGTTGCCCGGGCGAGATCACCCGCGAAAAGCTGGAAATCCTTCGCCGCGCCGATGCCGTCTACATCGACCAGATCCGCAAGCACGGCCTCTACGACGAAATCTGGCAGGCCTTCGCCGCCCTTCTGCCGATGCGCACCGTCGGCGTGATGGGCGACGGGCGCACCTACGACTACGCGCTGGCCCTGCGCGCGGTGACCTCCGTCGACGGCATGACCGCCGACTACTACCCCTTCACCCATGATTTCCTTGGCGAAACCGCCACAAGGATCATCAACGAGGTCAAGGGCGTGAACCGCGTCTTCTACGACTGCACCTCGAAACCGCCCGGTACCATCGAGCTGGAATGACCCGGGGAACCGGAATTCGCACGAATTCCGGAACGATTTTCGCGCGAAAATCGCCTGCACCCGGCACCTAGGCGTAGCACTCCGCAGGCGTCAGAACCGGCCGCGCCGGGCGATCTCGGCCAAGGCCTTGCGCGGGCTGGGCACCTCGCGGGCGCGCAGTCCTTCGGGCAGGTCCCCGGCCCGGCCCTGGTGGCCAACCGCAACCACGGCATGCAGCGAATGCGCCTCTGGCAGGGCCACGGCCCCGGCCAGCGCGGCCGCGTCGAACCCGCCCATCGCATGCGCCACCAGCCCCAACGCCTCGGCCTGCAGGGCCAGCGCCATCCAGGCCGCGCCGCTGTCGAAGGCCGCCCAGCGGTTGGCCGCCAGGGTGCCGTCCCTGCCCGCCACCCGGTCGTCCGAGGCCACCACGATCAGCGCGGCGGCCTTGCCGGCCCAATCCTGGTTGAAGGGCACCAGCGCAGCCGTGATGGCGTCGAACGCCGGCTCGCCGCGCAGCGCCCAGACCAGCCGCCAGGGCTGGTGGTTCGACGCCGAAGGCGCCCAGCGGGCGGCCTCCAACAGCGTCATCACCTGAGCTTCGGTCACCGGGGCCGCGGTCAGCGACCGGGGCGACCAGCGCGCGGGGAACATCGGGGCGACGTCATGCTCGGGTCGGCGGGTCGGCGGGGTGGCATCGGTCATCGGGGCACCTGTTCTAGTTGCGCAGCACCTAGACTGCCCTGCCCCCGCCGGCAAGGCCGGCCTTGGCGCGCGCCCTGTGCATCGCCGCACAAAGCGACGCCATCGGGCCGGATCACAGGCCGCCGTGTGCGCCCAGCACCGCCCCCGCCACCGCCAGCGTACTGACCGCCAGCAAGACCCGATGCAGCCGCTGCACCAGCGCAAAGGTCCCCACCGGGTCGCGGCCGGCGCGGATGTGGAACCAGCGGTGCAGCCACAGCGGCTCGGCCACGAACAGCACCAGCGTGAACACCGCCCAGACCGCCACCATCAGGTGCAGCCACCAGTGCCCCGGGTCCAGGAACAGACCCCAGCCGTCGGTTTCCCACAGCATCCACAGCCCCGACAGGCCCGCCACCTGGGTCGAGACCCGTGCCTGCGCGCCGAACCGGCCCTCGATCGCCTCGAAGGCGGCGAGGCGCTCGGCCGGCACCGCCATCCGCGCCACCGCGGGCAGGATCACCAGCGTCACCATCGCGACGCCGCCGATCCAGTGGACCACGGCCAGCACATGCGCCGCGCGCGCCAACGCAAAGGCATCCATCCCCTCTCCTTTCCGGTGCAGACCGGCGCAGCCTGGCGCAGACCGTGGCCAGCCGCCTTGGCTTCGGTCAAGCGGTGACGGTGCCGATCGACCGATGCTCCCACAGCGCCACGCCCCCGATCCCCACGGCGCGCTCGGCCGCCATCGCGGCCAGCACCACGCCCGCCACGATCGGGACGTGCAGACAGGTGGACGACAGCGGCGCGATGGCGCCGGCGTTCTCGGCGTGTTCGATCTGATGCGTGCCACGGCGAAGACCGATGTGGACATCGACCCGCCACATACCCACCGACCCCGCGACCGGGGCCAGGAAGGCCAGCATCCCCGGCCAGCCCCACGCCATCTTGGAGAAGGGGGCGCCCGAGACCAGGAGCGTCTCGCCCAGGCAGATGATGACGACCAGGGCGCCGCGCACCGCCCATTTGCTCGACAGGCCGGCGCCGAGGCCGGGCAGCCGGAAGCTGTTCCCCGGGGCCAGGAAGATCCGCAGAAGGTGGCTGACCTGGGTGATCGCAAGGACGAAGACCAGGACGAGGACCGGCTCGGCAGGGCCGACCCGGTCAGTCGCCGTCCGCGCAAACCGTGCCATGGCCCTGTCGCCTTGCCGGCGTCCCCTGCCCGCATGGCCAAGCCCGGGAACTGCGCCGTCTTGGGGCACTCCCGACGCCACGGCAGGCCGGCTGGACAAACCCCGCCGCAGCGGCGACACAAAGCGGCATGAACCGCCCCGCCCCCCTGCCCCGCACCGACCGGCCGCTGGCCGCGGCGGCCTGGATGACCGGCTCGATCGCCGCCTTCACGGCGATGGCGGTGGCGACGCGGGCGATCCGCGACACCCACGACACCTTCGAGATCCTTGCCTATCGCTCGCTGGCGGGGATCGTGCTGGTGCTGGTGCTGGCGGCGGCGATGGGGCGGCTGGGGCGGATCACCGCCGCCCGCCTGCCCAGCCACGGCCTGCGCAACACCGTGCATTTCACCGGCCAGGCGCTGTGGTTCTGGGCGATCACGCAAAGCCCGCTGGCGCAGGTCTTCGCGCTGGAGTTCACCGCGCCGCTGTGGGTGATCCTGTTGTCGCCGCTGCTTCTGGGCGAACGCCTGACGCAGGCGCGGCTGGTCGCGGCGGCGATCGGCTTTGCCGGCATCCTGGCTGTGGCCCGGCCCGATTTCGCCGCGCTGGACCCCGGGCTTCTGGCCGCGGCGGCCTGCGCGCTGTTCTTCGCGCTGTCGATGATCCTGACCAAGCGGCTGACCCGGGACGAAGACCTGGTCTCGATCCTGTTCTGGATGTGCCTGATGCAGGCGGGGTTCGGGCTGGCGATCTCGGCCCGCGACGGGGCGCTGGTGCTGCCCACCGCGGCCACCCTGCCCTGGCTTGCGTTGATCGGTCTGGCCGGCGTTACCGCGCACCTGTGCCTGACGCGGGCGTTGCAACTGGCGCCGGCCTCGTTTGTCGGGCAGGTCGACTTTGTCCGCCTGCCGGTGATCGCCCTGATCGGCGCGGCCTTCTACGACGAGCCGCTGAGCCTGGCGCTGGCCTTTGGCGCGGCGCTGATCCTGGGCGCCAACTGGCTGTCGCTGCGATCCGAATCCCGTGCGGCAACGACACAGCCGGGGCGTCACGAATCCGTGACGCGGCGTCATTGATTGACCCGTTTTGTCGCACCCCCTAGCCTTTGCGTCAGGGGAAATCCTTCACAGGGATGAGGACAATGAAGAGTATTCTTTTGACGACCGCCGCGACGGTCGCGCTTGCCGGGGCGGCACAGGCCGGCGGCATCGACCGCTCGGGCCAGGGCCTTGGCCCGCTGTTCGAAACCGGGCGCTACCTGGAACTGTCGTTCGGCCACGTCAACCCGTCGATCGACGGCCGCGACGTCGCCGCACAGCCGACCGGCAGCGTGGTGGGCGACTACACGCAATGGGCGCTTGGCTACAAGTTCGACATCAACGACAAGCTGTCGTTCGCGCTGATCGTCGACAAGCCGTTCGGGGCCGACGTCCTTTACGGCCCGACGACGCCGCTTCTGGGCGGCACCATGGCCGACGCCGACGCCACCGCGGTCACCGGCATCCTGCGCTACAAGCTGGATGGCGGCTTCTCGGTCCACGGCGGCCTGCGGGCTCAGCGGGCCGAGGGCGAGATCGCGCTCAGCGGCCTGGCTTATGGCCCGCTCAGCGGCTACCGCGTGCAGCTCGACAGCAACGTCGCCCCCGGCTACCTGGTCGGCGTGGCCTATGAAAAGCCCGAGATCGCGCTGCGCGTCGCGCTGACCTACAACTCGGCCATCACCCACGACTTCGACACCACCCAGACCGCGCCCTTCCCGTCGGGCACGATCACCGAGGTCGAGTTGCCGCAATCGGTCAACCTGGATTTCCAGTCCGGCGTCGCCAAGGATACGCTGGTCTTCGGCCAGATCCGCTGGGTCGACTGGTCGTCGTTCCTGATCGACCCGGTCGGCTTCCCCGGCAACGGCCTGGTCGAGCTTGAGGATACCACGACCTACACCCTGGGCGTCGGCCGCCGCTTCAACGAAAAGTGGTCGGGCTCGCTTTCGGTCAGCTACGAGGGCAAGGGCAGCGACGACCTGGTCTCGCCGCTGGCGCCGACCGACGGGCGCAAGGGCATCACCCTGGGCGTGGCCTATACCGAAGGCAACATGAAGATCTCGATGGGCATCAATTACACCAAGGTCGGCGATGCCCGCCCCGAGACCGGCACCCCCGACACCGCCCGCGCCAGCATGACCGACAACGATGTGCTGGGCGTCGGCGTCAAGGTCGGCTGGCAGTTCTGATCCCTGGTCAGGCCACCGCGAACCCCGCCCCGTAACGGGCGGGGTTTTTGCATTGCCCGGCCCGCGCCCCGGCGCTAACACGGGGGCCTGAACCGAAGGGCCGCCCGATGATCTACCCCGATGCCGAAGCCTACCGCGCCGCCGACCGCAAGCGCGTGCTGCTGTTCGCCATGTCGGGCCTGGGCAAGACGCACCTGTCGGCGATGCTGCGCGACCGGGCGCAATGGTTCCACTACTCGGTCGATTACCGCATCGGCACCCGCTACATGGGCGAACACATCGCCGACATGTTCAAGCGCGAGGCGATGAAGGTCCCCCTTCTGCGCGAGCTGATGATGTCGGACAGCGTCTACATCGCCTCGAACATCACCTTCTCGAACCTGGCGCCCTTGTCGACCTATCTGGGCAAGCCCGGCGACCCCACCCGCGGCGGCCTGGCCTTTGCCGAATACGTCAAGCGCCAGGCCCAGCACCGCGAGGCCGAGATCGCCGCCACGCTGGACACCCTGCGCTTCATCGACCGGGCCGAGGACATCTATGGCTACCGCCATTTCGTCTGCGATACCTCCGGCTCGATCTGCGAGGTGGTGGACCCTGACGACCCCGACGATCCGGTGATGACGGCCCTGTCGCAGACCCTGCTGATGGTCTGGATCGAAGGCTCGGACGCGCACCGCGACGAACTGATCCGCCGCTTCGACCGCGCGCCAAAACCGATGTATTACCGCCCCGATTTCCTGGCCCGGGTCTGGGCCGAATACCTTAAGCGCGAGGGCAAGCCCGAAACGCAGGTCGACCCCGACGCCTTCCTGCGCTTCGGCTACGCCCGCCTGCTGGAGCAGCGCAGGCCCCGCTACCAGGCCATGGCCCGCTGGGGCGTGACGGTCAGCGCCGAAGAGGTCGCCGCCGTCCGCAGCCCCGCTGATTTCGACGACCTGATCGCGCGCGCCATTGACCGCCGCGCCGCCGCACATAAGTGACAGCCCGCCATGCCGATCACCCTTCCCCCCGACCTGCCCGCCTATGACGTCCTGACCCGCGAAGGCGTCATGGTCATCTCGCCAACCCGTGCCGCGCATCAGGACATCCGCCCGCTGCGGATCGGCCTCTTGAACCTGATGCCGAAAAAGATCCAGACCGAGAACCAGTTCGCCCGGCTGATCGGCGCCACGCCCTTGCAGATCGACCTGCAGCTGATCCGCATGTCGGAACACCAGACCCGCAACACCGCGGCCGAGCATATGGAGACCTTCTATCGCCCGTTCCGCGAGGTTCAGGCCAGCGGCGAAAAGCTGGACGGGCTGATCATCACCGGCGCGCCGATCGAGCATCTGCCGTTCGAGGAGGTCACCTATTGGGATGAACTCTGCCAGGTGATGGACTGGACCCAGACCCATGTCCATTCCACCTTCGGCGTCTGCTGGGGTGGCATGGCGATGATCAACCACTTTCACGGCGTGCATAAGCACATGCTGGCGAAAAAGGCCTTCGGCTGCTTCCGTCACAAGAACCTGGCCCCCACCTCGCCCTTCCTGCGCGGGTTCTCGGATGACTTCGTCATCCCCGTCAGCCGCTGGACCGAGATGCCCCAGGCCGAGATCGACGCCGCCCCCGGCCTGCGCACCCTGCTGGGATCCGATGAGGTCGGCCCCTGCCTGGTCGAAGACCCGGGCCACCGCGCGCTGTATATCTTCAACCACTTCGAATACGACAGCGACACGCTGAAACAGGAGTATGATCGCGACGTGGCCAATGGCACGCCGATCAACGTGCCGCTGAACTACTACCCCGACGACGACCCCAGCCAGCCGCCGCTGAACCGCTGGCGCAGCCACGCCCACCTGCTTTATGGCAACTGGATCAACGAGATCTACCAGACCACGCCCTATGATCTCGCGCAGATCGGTGCTTGAACTGACGGCCCTGGCGGGGGCGGCCCTGACCGGCGCCACCGCCTGGCGGGTGCAGGCCCGCGCCGCCCGTGCCCTTGCCGCCCATCCGCCCGAGGGCCGGTTGCTGACGGTCGGCGGCCAGACCGTCCACGCCGTTGTGCGGGGCAATGGCCCCGACCTGGTGCTGATCCACGGCGCCTCGGGATCGTCGCGCGATTTCACCTTTGCGCTGGTCGACCGGCTGGCCGCCGATTTCCGGGTGATCGCCTTCGACCGCCCGGGCCTTGGCCACTCCAGCCCGCTGCCCGGCGGCGATGCCAGCCTGACCGGCCAGGTCACGGTGCTGAAGGCCGCCGCCGACCAGTTGGGCGCAACCCGGCCGCTGCTGGTCGGCCAAAGCTACGGCGGCACCGTCGCCATGGCCTGGGCGCTGGACCACCCCGCCGCGGCCCTGGTGACGCTGGCCGCCCCTGCGCTGCCCTGGCCCGGCACGCTGGATCCCTGGTACCGGCTGACATCGACCGCGCCGGGCCGGGCGCTTCTGGTGCCGCTGGCCGCCGCCTGGGTGCCCGACGCTTACGTCCGCGCCCAGATCGACGCCGTCTTCGCCCCGGCCGATCCGCCGCCCGGCTATCTGGACCACCTGGGCACCGATCTGGTCCTGCGCCGCAGCCAGCTTGCCGCGAACGTGGCCCAGATCAACACGCTCCGCCCCCAGGTCGTGGCGATGGAGCCGCGCTGGCCTTCGCTGACGCTGCCCTTCGAACTGGTCCACGGCAGCGCCGACACCATCGTGCCGCTCTCCATCCACTCCGGCCCGCTGGCCCCCCGCCTGCCTTCGGCCCACCTGACCGTGATCGACGGCGCCGGCCACATGCCCCACCACACGCACCCCGACATCACCCTGGCCGCCATCCACCGCGCTGCCACCCGCGCCGGATTGCGGTAGCGCGCCTGCCCGGCCATACTGCGCCCAACCATCAGGAGTATCGCCATGGACCTGCCCTTTGACGGCGCGATCAGCCGCTATTTCCGCAAGGACGCGCCGAAAGAGGTCCGCAAGGCCATCGAGAAGGGGGCCAAGGACGACATCCTGACCCAATCCTACCCCTACCGCGAAGAGATCAAGGGCAAGGACTACGACGCCCGGATGGAGGCGCTACAGATCGAGCTGGCCAAGATGCAGGCGGGCGTCAAGGCCTCGGGCCAAAGGCTGATCGTGGTCTTCGAGGGCCGCGACGCCGCCGGCAAGGGCGGCACGATCAAGGCGGTGACGCAGAACCTGAACCCCCGCCAGGCCTATGTCGTGGCCCTGCCGAAACCGACCGAGCGCGAAAGCCAGCAATGGTACTTCCAGCGCTACATCGACTGGTTCCCGGCCAGGGGCGAAATCGCGCTTTACGACCGCAGCTGGTACAACCGCGCCATGATCGAACATGTCTTCGGCTTCTGCAAAGCCGAGGACAGGGCAAGGTTTTTCCGCCAACTGCCGGAATTCGAACAGATGATCGCCGACGAAGGAATCGTCCTGCGCAAGATCTGGCTGGAGGT
>JAGPCN010000312.1 GCA_018058035.1 Fuscovulum sp. | reverse complement strand
ATATTTCCACCCGCCCCATCGCCGAGGTCACCGAAGACGGCATGGTCCGCGACATGGTCGGCCGCGCGATGGAATCCTTTGCCGTCAAGGCCGCCGCCAACCCGCACGGCGCGGCGATGCTGTCGGTGCGGGGGCTGGGACGGGCGGGCGTGTTCCGCGGCATCGACTTTGACCTGCACAAGGGCGAGGTGCTGTGCCTGGCCGGCCTGGTGGGCGCGCGGCGCACCGACGTGGCGCTGGCGCTGTTCGGCATCGCCCCCGCGACCGAGGGCCAGATCGCGCTGGAGGGCCGGCCCGTCACCATCCGCAGCCCGCGCGCCGCGATGGACCTGGGCCTGGCCTATGTGTCCGAAGACCGCCGCAAGCTGGGCCTCGCGCTCAGCCTGCCGATCTTTGCCAACATTTCGCTGGCGTCCTTGCGCAAGTTGCTGGGCGCCTTTGGCCTGATCGACCGCCGGGCCGAAACCGCGCTGGCCGAAGCCTACCGCCAGCAGCTGGCGATCAAGTCGCCCGATGTGGGCATCGAGGTGGGCAAACTGTCGGGCGGCAACCAGCAGAAGGTGATGCTGGCCAAGTGGCTGGAGACGAAGCCCCGCGTGCTGATCTTTGACGAGCCGACCCGCGGCATCGACGTCGGCGCCAAGGCCGAGGTGCATGGCATCATCCGCAGGCTGGCGACCGAGGGCGTGGCCGTCCTGGTGATCTCGTCCGACCTGCCCGAGGTGCTGGCCCTGGCCGACCGTGTGCTGGTGATGCGCGAGGGACGGCATGCCGGCATCCTGCCCATCGAAGAGGCGACGCAGGAACGCGTGATCGGCCTGGCCGCGGGCCAGGAAAGGGATGCGGCATGACCGGCCTTCTGACCCGCGCCTCGCCGCAGACGCTGCGCCTGGTGGCGCTGGCGCTGGCGCTTCTGGCCACGGTGCTGTTCTTTGCCACCCAGATCGAGGGCTATCTGGCGCCGCGCATGTTCAACCGCATCACCACTTCGGCCGCCGTGGTGCTGCCGCTGGCGGTGGGGCAGGCCATCGTGGTGATGACGCGCAACATCGACCTGTCGGTGGGGTCGATCCTGGGCGTGGTGGCCTATGTGGTGGGCGACACGCTGGGCAGCATGCCGGGCCTGCATCCGGTGCTGGTGGTGGCTTATTGCATGGCGCTTGGCGCGGTGCTGGGGGCGGTGAACGGCGTGCTGGTGGCCTGGGGGCGGGTGCCCTCGATCATCGTCACGCTGGGGACGCTGGCGCTGTACCGCACCTTCCTGGTGGAATGGTCGGACGCCCGCACGATCACCACCGCGGGCCTGCCGCAATGGATCGTCGACCTGCCGCAGGCCACCGCTTTTTCACTTGGCGCGCTGGAGGTGCGGGTGACGGTCGTGCTGGCCGTGGGGGCCTGCCTGCTGGCGGGGGCAGCGCTGGCCTTCCTGCGGCCGGCGCGGAGGTTCTATGCGGTGGGGTCGAACCCCGACGCCGCCGCCATCGCCGGCATCAACGCCGCGCGGGTGGTGTTCCTGGCCTTCGTGATTTCGGGGGCCATGGCGGGGCTGTCGGGGTTCCTGTTTCTGGCCAAGTTCGGCAACATCACCGTGGTCGCGGGCCTGGGGATGGAGCTGAAGTCGGTCGCCGCCGTGGTGGTGGGGGGCGTTTCCATCATGGGCGGGTCGGGGTCGATGCTGGGGGTCCTGATGGGCGCGCTGCTGGTCGACACCATCGACAATTCGCTGACCCGCTGGGAGGTGGTCAGCGAATTCTGGCGCGACGCGCTATTGGGGTTCCTGATCATGGCGGCCGTCACGCTGGACACGCTGGCCGCCCGGTCGCTGGCGCGGTTGCGCCGGGGGGGTGGGGCATGAGCCGGCTGAAGACCTGGGAGGGCGGCCTCTTGGTCGTCTTCCTGCTGACGCTGGCGCTGAACGTGGCCTTCGCGCCCGAATTCCTGACCGTGCAGAACCAGATCAACCTGTTTCAGCTGTCGATCGAGAAGATCATCGTGGCCCTGGTGATGACCCTGGTGATCCTGAACGCCGAGATCGACCTGTCGGTCGCCTCGGTCATGGGGCTGTCGGCGGCGGCCTTCGGCTTTCTGGTCAATGCCGGCTGGGGCGGTGGCGGCGCCATCCTGGTCTGCCTGCTGATCGGGCTGGCCGCCGGGGCGCTGAACGCCGCGCTGTCGGCGCGGCTGGGCATCCCGTCGCTGGTGGTGACGCTGGCGATGCTGATCGCCTTTCGCGGGCTGGCGCGCGTCCTGGTGCGCGATGAATCGCTGGGCGATTTTCCCGCCTGGGTCACCGACCTGGGCCAGAAGGGCCTGATCGGCCCGGTGCCGCTGTCGCTGATCCTGTTCGCGGGGCTGCTGGCGCTGCTGTGGGTCGTGCTGCACCGCACCGGCTTTGGCCGCCAGGTCGTGGTGATCGGCACCAATGCCGAGGTGGCGCGGTTCTCGGGCGTGAACGTGGCGCGGGTCAAGACCGTCCTCTTCCTGATGTCGGGCATGGTCTCGGCACTGGCGGGGCTCTTGTACGCCGCGCGGCTGGGGTCGGTGCGCGGCGACAGCGCGCTTGGGTTCGAGCTGGACATCATCACCATGGTCCTGCTGGGCGGTGTCAGCATCTTTGGCGGCAAGGGCAGCATGACGGGGGTGCTGCTGTCGATCCTGATCATCCTGAACCTGCGCAACGGCATGGCACTGATGAGCATCACCGGCCATATCCAGACCGGCGTGATCGGGGTGCTGCTGATCGGGTCGGTGCTGGTGCCGAACCTGGTCTCGGACTGGCGCGCGCGGCGCGCCCGCAGCTGAACAAGGGAAAGAAGATGCAGCGCCATGCCTTCAAGATGCGGCTGAACCCGGGGGCCGAGGCGGAATACATCCGCCGCCACGACGCGATCTGGCCCGAACTGGCCGACCTGCTGCGCCAGACCGGGATCTCGAACTACTCGATCCACCTGGACCGCGAGACGCTGACGCTGTTCGGCTATCTGGAACGGCGCGACGACCACGGGATGGACGACCTGCCGAACCATCCGGTGATGCGGAGATGGTGGGCCTACATGGGCGACATCATGGAAACGAACCCCGACGGATCGCCCGTCGCGGTGCCGCTGGTCGAGACGTTCTTCCTGGCCTGAGCGCAGGTAGGATGGGCAATATTGCCCATCCTACTTACCGCCGCGCGACCTCGTCCCGCCACAGCGCCACATAGCGCAGCCAGTCCTCTCCCGTCTCGGGCAGCACCGGCACGGGATCGGGCCGCGTCCCCGCCAAGGGCCCGGCCAGCAGCGCCGCCCCCAGCCCGGTGCCTGCCCCTGCCCCGGTCGCCAGCACCGGCCGCCCCGTCGCCGTCGCCAGCATCCGCAGGAAGACCGCGTTGGCGCCGAACGGCCCCTCAACGATGATCGGCCCCTCGGCCCCGATCAGCGCCAGGCATACGGCCCCGGTCAGCGCCGCATAAAGCCCCGCCGCTGCCGTCCGCCCCACCGCATCCGCCGGCTCCACCCCACCCCGCCAGGCAAAGCGCTGGCCCGGAAACGGCCCGGTCCCCGGATGCAGCGAGGGCAGCGCCATCACGCCCTGGCGCAGCACCGCCGCCAGCGTCGCCTCGCTGACCGCGGCGATCTGGCCCTGCGTCACCTCGTCGAACTCGCGCCCGGCCATGCTGCGGGCGGTGGGCACCGGTTCTGATCGCGCGTTCACGTTCATCAGCAGGTCGCGCGCCGGGTCCAGCACCGGCGCCACACCGCCAAGCGCCATGCAGATCATCCAGGTCCCGGTCGACACCACCGCCAGCGGCCCCTTGCGCCCCAGATGCGGCACCAGCGAGGCGTTGGAATCGTGAATGCCCGCCAGCACCGGCGTTGCCGCCGGCAATCCGGTCGCCGCAGCCACCTCGGGCCGCAAGGGCCCCAGCACGTCGCCCGCCTGGCGCAGGGGCGGGAACAGCCCGCGCCAGCCCATCCGGTCGACCAGCGTGCTGAACCGGCCCTCGCGCGGCGCCCAGAGGTCGGTGTGGCAGCCCAGCGAGGTCGCCTCGGACGCCGCGACCCCGCATAGCCGGAAGGCCCAGTATTGCGGGTAGGTCAGCACCCAGGCGGTGCGGGCAAAGGCCTGGGGAAAGCGCATCGCCTGCCAGTGCAGCTGCGG
>JAGPCN010000311.1 GCA_018058035.1 Fuscovulum sp. | reverse complement strand
CCCAACCGCCCCCGCTATGCCGCCCGCCTGAACGCCTTCAAGGTCAAGGGCGGCACGGTCGCCGACATGATCCGCGGCGCGGGGCAGGTGGGCGGGCTGACCGCCGCCGACCTGAACTTTCCCGACCATTTCGAGCGGCATTCTCCGGCCGAATTGAAGGCGCTGCTGGCCGATCACGGCATGGCGCTGAACGGGCTGGCGATGCGCTACTACACCGATCCGGGGTTCCGGCTGGGGGCATTCACCCACCCCGACCCGAAGGTGCGGCGCGCGGCCATCGACCAGACCAAGCAGGGGATCGACGCCTGTGCGGCCATGGGGGGCCAGGTGATGACGGTCTGGCTGGGGCAGGACGGGTTCGATTATGCCTTCCAGGTCGATTACGCGCGGCTCTGGGACCTGACGCTGGAGGGGTTGGCCGAAGTGGCCGACCATCACCCCGGCGTCGACATCTCCATCGAGTACAAGCCGAACGAACCCCGCGCCTTCGCGCTGATGCCCGACATGGGCGCGACCCTGCTGGCGTTGAAGGAGCTGGGGCGGCGCAATACCGGCGTGACGCTGGACTTCGCCCATGTGCTTTACGCCGGAGAGATGCCGGCGCAAGCCGCGCAGCTGGCCGCGCGCCACAGCCGCATCCTGGGCGTGCACCTGAACGACGGCTACGGCAAGCGCGACGACGGGCTGATGGCGGGCACGGTGCATCCGGTGCAGACGGTGGAATTGTTCGTGGAACTGATCAAGGCGCGCTATGACGGGGTGATCTACTTCGACACCTTCCCCGACCATTCGGGCCTGAATCCGGTCGAGGAATCGCGGGAAAACATCCGCCTGACCGACCGCCTGCGCGATGTGGCCCTGCGGCTGGCGAAGGATGCCGCCCTGGCCGAGGCGCAGGCCCGCCAGGACGCCGCCGCGGTCAGCCGCATCGTCACCGGCGCGCTCTACGGCTGAGCCGGGCGCCGGAAATCGCACGATTTCCGGTCCGATTTTCGTGCGAAAATCGGTTCCTCAGGACAGGCCCAGGCACTGCCGCAGATGGGCCAGCGCAATCTCCACCCCGCGTTCGCCCATTTCGGCCGTGGCCGTCTCGGCCCCTTCGGTGAACCACGGCTCGCCGTCGCGGGCGCGGTCCAGGTTCACCGTTCCGGGCGCCAGCGCCAGCATCAGCGCGGTTTCCCCGGCGCCGGCGTGGTCAAAGGGAAAATCCGCCCCCTTGGGAAACAGCGGATGGATGCGGATCCAGTTGAACGGGTCTTCGCCGGCGGCGTGGCGGGCGTAATAGTCCTGCATCTCGCGGCCGCCCCACCAGCCCGGGCCGCGGGTCTCTTCGAGAAAGCGGAAGATCGCGGTGCGGGCGGCCAGGCGAAAGGCCAGGTCGGTCGGCATGCCTTGCGCAAAGTTCTCGGTCTGGTGGTGGATCACGCCGTGAAGGTTGCGGAACCCCGCCCTCAGCAGCGCCGTGAACATCCCCTCGGCCATCGGCAGCAGGGCCTGGGCCTCGACATGCAGGGTGCCGGTGCCCTCCGGCCCCGCGACGGCATGGCTGGCCGCGCCATAGGCAAAGGGCGGCATCACCACCACCGCATCCCCCAGCCGGTCCAGAACCCCGGTCACGGCCAGCAGGTCCACCCCGGCGGGCAGGTGGCCGCCGTGATACTCCATCACCCCGATCGGCAATACCACCGGCGTTCCGGCGGCGATGGCCGCCTGCAACTGGGCCGGGCGCATCCGGTCGAACCGCATCAGCCAGCCCCAAGCGCATGGGCGATGTCGCGGGTCTGGGTGTAAAGCGCCTTCCACAGCGGGTATTGCCGGGCATAAGCGGCCACTTTCTCCGGCGTCACGGTGCGGCGCACCGGGTTCCAGGCGGCGATCTCGTCCGGCGCGGCCGCGCCGACGGCGACGGCGGCCAGGAAGGCATCGCCGTAGCTGGCGCCCAGGATCTTTTCGCAGACCACCTGCGGCAGGCCGCACAGGTCCGAGGTCGCCTGCATCCAGACCGCGTTCTGCGTGCCCCCGCCAACCGCCAGCACCCGGCGGGGGCTGGCCCCGGCCTCGGCAAAGGTCTCGGTCACATGGGCGGTGCCCGAGGCGATGCCCTCCAGCACGGCGCGGAAGAGGTCGCCGCGGGTATGCGTCAGGTCCAGGCCAAGGAAGGCGCCCTTGGCGGCGGGATCGTGGATGGGGGTCCGCTCGCCCGAGAAATAGGGCAGGCAGATCAGCCCCTTGGCGCCCTTCGGGCTGGCCGCGGCCTCGGCCGCAAGGGTGGCGAAATCGGCGTCGCGGGCCAGTTGGTCGCGGAACCAGTGGGTCAGCGTGCCAGAGGTCGACAGCCCCGCCATGCTGGCGTGCAGGCCGGGGAACAGCCAGGGCGCATACCACAGGCGCGGGTCGCGCACGGGGCGGTCGGTGACCTGGATGATGAAGATGGTGGAGCCATACATCATCATCATCTCGCCGGGGTGCTGCACGCCGACGCTGACCGCCTCGGCCGCGGCGTCGATGGTGCCGCAGGTGACGGGGGTGCCTTCCGCCAGGCCGGTTTCACGGGCGGCGGCGGCCGTGACGTGGCCCGCGATGTCGGTGGACCACATCAGCCGGGGCAGCCGGTCCAGCGGCAGGAAGTCGGCCAGATCGGCGGTCCAGTCCAGCTTGCCCACGTCGTAGAGCGGGCTGAAATTGGCGGCAGTGTAGTGGTCGATGGCATATTCGCCGGTCAGCTTCCACGTCAGGAAGCTGGTCGAGGTCAGGACGCGGGCGGTGCGGGCGAAAAGCTCGGGGTGTTCCTGTTTCAGCCAAAGGATCTTTGGCCCGACCGATTGCGAGGTCAGCGCATTGCCGCAGGTGGCGTGGATGCGGTCTTCGCCGATGGCCGCGTTCAGTTCGGCGATCTGGGCGGTGGCGCGGGTATCGACGCCGTAAAGGACGCCGTTCATCAGCGGCGCGCCCTTGGCATCCACCGGCAGCATGCAGGGGCCAATCGCGCTGGCGGCGACGGCCTTGATGCGGGCGGGGTCGACCTGGGATTGCGCCAGGATCGCGCGGGTGACCTGGACGAAATCGCCCCACCAGTCTTCCTCGGCGCGGTGTTCGGCCCAGCCGGGGCGGGGCACCAGCATCCTGTGGGGGTGGCGCGCCTCGGCCAGGATGCGGCCTTCGGCGTCGACGAGGACGCCCTTGGTCTCGAAGGTTCCGATGTCGATGCCGAGGGTGAAGCTCATGGGGAACGGGTCAGGTCAAGGGCCGGGGTGATGTGGTCAAGGGCCGCGTCCAGCAGCGTGACGAGGCCGGAAAGATCATCCGGATCAACCACTTCCAGGGCAGAGTGAGAGTAGCGCATGGGGAATCCCACATCCAGGCAGGCCACCCCTTCGGTCCCCATGAACTGGATGTAGGACAGGTCGGTCAGCGCGCCGGTATGGGCGCTGCGTTGCAGCGGCAGGCCGCGCGCGGCGGCGGCGGTTTCCATCAGGCGGACAAGGGCGGGATGCGGGATCACCCCGTTCAACGTGCCTCGTCCGTGGAAGGAGTAAAGGCTGATGCCGGGGCCGCCGCCCAGCGTGACCTCGCCGCGATGGCCCATGTCGGGGGTGTCACAGGCCAGCAGAAGGTCGATCTGCAGGGCGATGTCGGGTTTCAGACGCTCGGCCGCAGGCAGGACGCCACGCAGGTTGTATTCCTCTTGCACCGACCAGACGAGGTGCAGGGTGGGGCCGGCCTTGCCCTGCCGGGCCTCGGCCAGCGCCAGCAGCGCGGCACAGCCGGCGCGGTCGTCGATGCTGGTGCCGGCAATGCGGCCATTGGCCAAGGGCAGGAAGCGGGGGGCGTAGACGACCGGGCAGCCGATCTTAACTCCGGCCTGCAAGGCATTGTCCTTGCTGGTGAAACCGGCATCGACATACAGCTCTGCATAGGGCAGGACGCGGTACTTTTCCTCGGGCGTGGTGGCGTGGTGCGACTTGTTGGCGATGACGCCGGGAAGGTCGCCGTTGGCCGTGCAGAGCACAACCGCCTGCGCGGCCAGCGCGCGTTCCGGCACGCCGCCCAGCCGTTCCAGCCGGATCAGGCCGCTGTCCTCGATCTTGCGGACGACGAAGCCCAGCTGGTCCATGTGGGTGAAGACCATGACCGAGGGCAGGCCCGGGTCGCCCGGGAT
>JAGPCN010000310.1 GCA_018058035.1 Fuscovulum sp. | reverse complement strand
CCGTGAATGCCGCCGCCCCAGGGCACCAGGAAGGCCTTGACCACGGCCTGGACCGGGGCAAAGTCGGTGCGCGTCAGGCTGTCCTCGCCCACGCCGCCGCCATAGGGCACCATCGGGTCGGCGGTGCCGTGGATGATCAGCGCGGGCACCGGGCCCATTACCCGCGTGGTTCTGGTGTCCATCGTGCCCGAAACGCCGGAGACGGCGCGGATCAGGCCGGGGTTCCGGGCGGCAAGGGTCTCGGCCAGGATGGCGCCGTTCGACATGCCGGTGGCGAAGACGCGGGTGGTGTCCAGGCCGAACCGCCTGCCGGCATCCGCCACGACCTTTTCGAGGAAGCCGATGTCGTCCACCCCCTTGCGTGCGGCATGGCCGCAGCAGTAGCCGCCGTTCCAGGTCAGCAGCCGGTCGCCGCCGCGGCGCGACGATCCGGCCGGAAAGACCACCGCGTACCCCCGCGCCGTTGCCGCATCGCCCAGGCCCGAGGCGCGGGCGAATTGCGCCGGATCGCCGCCGCCGCCGTGCAACGCCAGGATCAGCGGCGCCCCCTCTGGCGCGGCGGGCAGGTCGATCAGGTAGAAGCGGTCGCCCAGCCGTACCTCCTGCATCTCGGCCCAAGCGGGCGGGACCAGAGCCGCCAGAGCCAGCGCCGAAAGGACCAGCGCGCGCAGGAAACACAGCGGGGAACGGGCGATCATCGGGGCCTCCGTCTCGGTCATCGGCGCGGTCATGGGCAAGAAACGACCGCTGCGGCGCATTACGTCGCGGCTATCTTGCGCCGTAGAGATCGGCCGCCCGGCGTTCAAAGGCGCGGACCACGCGCTGCATGGCATCGTTGAAGACGATGCCGATGATGCCTTGCAGGATCGCGTTGCGGAATTCGAAGTCGACGAAGAAATCGACCTCGCAGCCGCTGTCCAGTTCGCGGAAGGCCCAGGTGGATTTCATGAACTTGAACGGGCCGTCGATGTATTCGGTCAGGATGCGCCGCTCGCCCGGCAACAGGGTGACCCGGCTGCCGAAGCGTTCGCGGAACACCTTGAAGCTGATCACCAGGTCGGCCTCCATCACCTCGCCGCCGTCGATGGGGCGGCGCGAGCGGATGCGGGCAGCGGCGTTCCAGGGCAGGAATTCGGGATAGCGCGCCACATCGGCCACCAGATCGTACATCTGCTGGGCGGTATAGGGCAGTCGCTTGGTCTCGTGGTGCGTGGGCATCGTGCCCCAGATGTCGCCAAACCGCGCGCGAAGATCAAGGGGAGCGACATCCCGCCGCCCCCGGATTTTCCTTTGCAACCCGCGCCGATTCCGCCAGAAGGGGGCGGCACGAGGAACAGGTGAGCCATGCCCGACCGCCCCTATGTGATCGACCAGATGATCAGCGCCAAGGCCATCGCCGCCCGGGTCGAGGCATTGGCGCGCGAGATCACGGCGCATTACGCCGGCACCGACAAGCTGATCGTCGTGGGGCTCTTGCGCGGGTCCTTCGTCTTCATCGCCGACCTGGTGCGCGAGATCGACCTGCCGGTCGAGGTGGATTTCATGGAGGCCAGTTCCTACGGCGATGCCATGCATTCCTCGCGCGAGGTGCGCATCCTGAAGGACCTGCGGGGCGAGATCGCCGGCCGCGACGTGCTGGTGGTCGAGGATATCGTGGACACCGGCTTTACCCTGCACCACGTCAAGAACCTGCTGCTCAGCCGCGAGCCGCGGCGGCTTGAGGTCTGCGCATTGCTGGACAAGCCGTCGCGCCGCGAGGTGGCGATCAAGGCCACCTGGACGGGCTTCGAGATCCCCGACGAATTCGTGGTGGGTTATGGCATCGACTTTGCGCAAAGGAACCGCAACCTTCCCTTCATCGGCAAGGTGCGCTTTGCCGCCGAGGCCCCATGATCCCGCTGCGCTGGATGCTGAAGGCGAAACGCTGGGCCACGAACCCGCCGCCGATGCGCACGGTGCTGTTCTACGGCGCCATCGTCGTGGCTTGCCTTGTGGTCGCGGGATATGAGCGGATGTACGGCTGGCCCGACTGGCTGACGGTCAATTCCTTGCGCAAGGTTCCCTAAGGAACTGACTTTGCGCGCGGCAGAGGCTAACCTTGGCGGCGAACCAGCCCGGAGGATGTCATGCGCCTGATCCGCAACCTGTTGATTCTGGCCATCGTTGCCGGGGGCGGCCTGTTCTGGTGGACGCTTCCCGCGCCGGTGGCCGAGGCCGCGGTGGCGGGCCTGACGGGCGATGCGGCGAAGGGCGAGCGCATCTTCTGGGCGGCCGGCTGCGCCTCGTGCCACATGGCCGAGGGCGCCAAGGACGCCGACCAGCTGGTGCTGAAAGGCGGCCAGCGCTTTGCCTCGCCCTTCGGGACCTTTGTGGCGCCGAACATCAGCCAGGACCCGCAGGAAGGCATCGGCGCCTGGACGCTGGCCGACCTGGCCAGCGCGCTGACGCGGGGGGTGTCGAAGGCGGGCGAACACCTGTACCCCTCGCTGCCCTATGGCTCTTACGCCAGGATGCAGTTGCAGGACGTGGCCGACCTGCATGCCTATCTGAAGACCCTGCCCGCCGACCCGACCCCCAGTTCGCCGAATGAATTGGGCTTTCCCTTCAACCTTCGGATCTCGCTGGGAGGCTGGAAGTTTCTGTTCATGGGCGGCGACTGGGCGGTGCCCGGCAACCTGACCCCGACCGAGGACCGCGGCCGCTACATCGCCGAGGCGCTGGCCCATTGCGGCGAATGCCACACCCCGCGCAACGCGCTTGGCGGGCTGGACCGCGCCCGCTGGCTGGCCGGCACGGCGGATCCGACCGATCCGACCGGCAAGGCGCGCATTCCCAACATCACGCCCGCGAAGTTGACCTGGACCGAGGCCGAGATCGCCTATTACCTGACCACCGGCTTCACGCCGGACTTCGACAGCGTCGGCGGCCACATGGCGCATGTGGTCAGCAATTTTGCCCGCCTGCCGGAAGAGGACGCAAAAGCCGTGGCCGCCTACCTGAAGCGGGTGGCGCCGGTGGAATGAACCGGCGCGCCTTAACCGCCGGTTAACCAGGAGGCGGGCAAGATCGCGGCATGTCGCAGATGTTTGACCTCCGCTCTCCTCCGATGAACCATTCGCCCGACGAATGGATCGCCCAGATCTTCTCGGCGCGCGCCGCACAGGGCGGCGTCGTCCGCCGCTCCATTGCCTGGGTCGATCGCGAAATCGGGCGTGAGCGTTTCATCGCCGAGGTTCGGCGGCGCGGCTTTCACCTGCTGGCCAGTTCGAACCAGTTCATCGTGGTCTGCAACCGCGACCCCGTTCATGTGCTGTTCTGACGCGAACTGATTTTCGTCGAAAATCAGAAGTTGCGAGTTTTCGACGAAAACTCGGGCATGATCCTTCGACGAAGGATCGAGTCTAGCCCCGGCCCTGACGTGCGGCGCGCAGGCGGACGAAGTCGTCGCCGGCATGATAGCTTGACCGCGTCAGGGGCGTCGCCGAGACCATCAGGAAGCCCTTGCCCCAGGCCGCCGTCTCATAGGCCTTGAACTCGTCGGGCGTGACGAAGCGGTCCACCCGGTGGTGCTTGGGCGTCGGCTGCAGATACTGGCCGATGGTCAGGAAATCGACATCGGCCGCGCGCATGTCGTCCATCACCTGGCCCACGGCCTGGCGATCCTCGCCCAGGCCCACCATGATGCCCGACTTGGTGAACATCAGCGGATCCAGTTCCTTGACCCGCTGCAACAGCCGCAGGCTGTGGAAATAGCGCGCCCCGGGCCGGACCGAGGGGTAAAGCCCGGGCACGGTTTCCAGGTTGTGGTTCAGCACGTCAGGCCGCGCCGCGACCACGGTCTCCAGCGCCGCGGGCCCGCATTTCAGGAAGTCGGGCACCAGCACCTCGATCGTGGTCTCGGGGCTGCGGTGGCGGATGGCGCGGATGGTCTGGGCGAAATGCTCGGCGCCGCCATCCTCAAGGTCGTCGCGGTCGACCGAGGTGACGACGACGTGCTTCAGCCCCAGTTCGGCCACCGCATGCGCCACGCGGCCGGGTTCAAAGCTGTCCAGCGCCTGCGGCTTGCCGGTGGCGACGTTGCAGAAGGTGCAGCCGCGGGTGCAGATCTCGCCCATGATCATCATGGTGGCGTGGCCCGCGCTCCAGCACTCGCCGACGTTGGGGCAGC
>JAGPCN010000084.1 GCA_018058035.1 Fuscovulum sp. | reverse complement strand
ACCCGGTCGAACGGCCGCCCCGTCATGCACCGCCCCGCAACAGCGCCTCGGCCGCCGCCAGGTCCTCGGGCGTGTTCACGTTGGCAAAGGCCCCGTCGTCGGGAAAATCGGCGGTCACGGCGCCCTGGGACGCGGCGAAATCCATCACCTTCGGCTTGGCGCCCGAGGCCAGGAAATCCGCCAGCGCCGGCGCCAGAGTCACCGGCCACAGCGCGGCGACCGGATGCACCCTGCCGCCCGCGCGGGCCAGCGCGGGCCGATCCTCGGCCGCAAGCAGCAGCCGGGGCACCAGGTCGGGCGGCAGGAAGGGCACGTCGACCGGGGCCGAGACCAGATGGCTGGCCCCCTGCGCCGCCGCGCGCCGCAGCCCAGTCAGGATGCCCGACAGCGGCCCCCGCCGTTCGTCATCGGCGATCACCGGCAGGCCGAACCGCGCCAGCCGTGCCGGATCGCCATTGGCCGAGATCACCAGCGCCTCGACCTGTGGCAGCAGGCGGTCGATGGCATGCGACACCAGCGGCCGCCCGTCCAAGAGCAGCAGCGCCTTGTCGGCGCCGCCCATGCGCCGCCCCTCTCCGCCCGCCAGGATCACCCCATGGATACGCATGCTTTGCCCCCCTGGCCCAAGGGGTAGGCGGGCCGCTGCCGCAGGTAAAGCCCTCAGTTCACCTGATTGCCGTTGCGATCGACGATGATCAGGGCGCTTTCGCCCAGGTTGTCGTTCGCCTCGGTCACGATTCGGGTGGTGACGCCCGGCAACTCGCCGAAGGCATTGCCCAGCTTGGCCGGATACCAGGTCGACGGCAGCCCCTCGAAGCCCGGCACGGTGCGCAGGATGGCCGAGATCGACTGCGCGCATTGCGCCTTGGGAACCGAGCCGTTCGCCTTGACCCTGGCCAGCAGCAGTTCGGCCGTCTGCGGCGGCACGACCAGCGTGCGCTCGATGACATGGAACTTTTCGGTTTCACTGTCGCGGGCGTGATAGTCGCGGTAGGCTGCGACGATCTCGTCCGACATGCCGTAATGCACATCGTGCTGGATCGGCGCGCGGGGGTGTTCGAAGGTGCCGGCCGGGTCGAACAGCACCCGTTCCGACCCGTTCACCAACAGCGCCGAATGCACCCCGCCGCCGCTGCGGTCACTGATCCCGGTGAACAGCGTGATATAGGTCGGCGCCCCCGCCGAATAGCGGGCAGCATCGACCACGGGCTGCGGGTCGAACCGAGGATCGGCCCCGCAGGCGGCCAGACCAAGAAGCGCCGCAAGGGCAAGGACCAGACGCAACATCGCCAGCGGTCGTCAGGCGTTCGCCAGCGCCATGAAGACCAGGACGCAGAAGATGATGACGATCGCGATCGAGACCATGCGGATGAACCCGGCAAAGGTCTTTTCCTGCACCCGGACGTCCATCGTTCCGTGCTTGTATTCGGAATGAGCGTGTTCGGCCATCTGTCTTCGGTTCCCGTTGTTCTGGCGTTTGCCCTGCGATACCCGATTCATCCGGCCCTGTCACTGGGGCAGGTCGCACAACCCTTGATGCCGTTACACCGACCCATCGCCCGATTCCCCGCCGTTCCACCCCGGGTTCAAGGCAAATCCGATGCGGCGGGGCGGATCGTCGGGCGCGACCTTGGGCACCGCACGCAGGATCACCGACAGCTGGCTGACGTGCTGGACCAGCTGGGTCTTCACGCCTTCGTCGTCGCGGCCGTAAAAGGTGATGAGGTCGGGGGCATAGAACCCCAGCCCCTCGATCTGCAACACGCCGGCATCGCCGCCGGCAAAGCCCATGGCGATCTCGTGCTTGGAATCCAGCTGCGATTCGAAGTTGCGGATGTACAGCACCAGCCGGTCATAGGCCCATTCGGCCGGGCTTTTCGGCGGTGCATCGTCGATGACCTCGGCCTGGGCCTCGGCCGCCGCCTTGCGTGTCGTCCTCTTCGCGCTCATCCGCCCTGCCTTTCCCACAGATGGGCCCCATCGGCCGAGAGCGTCCGGGAAACCTGGCCACGGCGCAAGAGGCAGTTGAGGTGCGCCACCGCCTCGACCAGGGCCAACCCCTCTTCGGCCGGCCCGATCTCGCGGCGGAAAAGGACAGGGAAACAGTCGATGGCCGTGCGCGGCCGGTCCAGGTGATCCAAGAGCCGGTCCAGCGCGCCCAGGTGGTTGTCGATCATCTGGCCCAGCCGGAATGGCAGGCCGGTGAAGGGCAGCTTGTGGCCGGGCAGGATCAGGTCTTCGTCGCGGGCATGGGGGCGAAAGGCGGCGCAGCTGTCCAGCCACTCGGTCAGAGGGTCGGCCTCGGGTTCGGTCGGGTAGACGCCGATATTGGCCGAGATGCCGGGCAAAAGCTGGTCGCCGCCCAGCACGATCCCGTCCGACCACAGCGTGGCATGGTCGGGCGCATGGCCCTGCCCCAGCCGCACCACCCAGTCGCGGCCCGCCAGATGCAGCCGGTCGCCCTCTTGCAGCCGGTCGAAGCCCAGGGGCATCGGGTGGACCACGTCGGCAAAGTTGAACGGCCGCTCGGCGGCGCGGGCTGTCAGACGGTCCTCGGACAACCCCGCGCGGCGCCAGAATTGCAGCGTCTCGAGCCGCGGGAGGGGCTGTTCGTCCAGCGTCAGCATGCGGGCGTAAAGCCAGGCCACCCGGGTCGCCGACAGCGCCGCCCCGCGGGCCTGCAGCCAGCCGGCCATGCCGACATGGTCGGGATGGTGATGGGTCAGGATCACCCGGGTCACGGGACGGCCGCCAAGCGGGCCGTCCAGCAGCCGCTGCCACAGGGCCTCGCCCCGGCGCGAGCGCAGGCCGGTGTCGACCACGGCCCAGCCGGGCCCGTCCTCCAGCGCGTAGACGTTGACATGATCCAGCGCCATCGGCAGCGGCAGGCGCATCCACAGGATGCCCGGCGCAACCTCGACCGCCGCACCTTCGGCGGGCGGGGTCGGAAACGGGTGATGGATGGTATCGCGCATGGGTCCCCCCGGGCCGCCCGGTGGCGGCGGTTGTCAAACGGAGCGGCTGCCGCCGCAAGCCTTTTTCGTTGTGGCTGACGTTGCGCCGGCTGGCCGATGTCGCCTGACGAGGGGCGCTGCCCCTCGAACTCCCCGGGGTATTTCCGGCCAGAATGAAGTCCATCTACCTTCAGTCCGGCGCAAGTACCCCGGGGGATTTGGGGGGCTGGCCCCCCATGGCCCGAGGAGGAGGGCGCATGCCCGACGACGAGAGGAAAGGCTTGCGGCGCATGCCGCGCTGCTGGAACACCGACCTCAGCCGGCCAAAGCCTCGGCCGGGATGGCGTAGAGGTCGGCGGCCCCGGTGCGGGCGCGTGCCAGCAGGGGGGCGTGGTCCGGCAGCAGGCGGTGGACCATGACCCGGGCCAGGCCCGCGCGCGCGCCGTCGGCTTGTGCGGCGCGCAGGTGGAAGCCCGCGCCCAGCACCAGCGCGAAGGCGCGCAGGTAGGGCACCGCGCCGGCGAAGCGGTCGGGCATCGGCTGCGCCAGCAGCGCCTCGGTCGCCTCGCGCAGGGTTTCGGCGGCCGACCAGACCTCTTCGGCCAGGTCGGGCAGGCTGTCGCGGGCGGCCTTGGCCGTTGCCTCGATCTCGCCGATCAGGCGAAAGGCGGCCTCGCCGCCGTCCATCAGCTTGCGGCCCACCAGGTCCATCGCCTGGATGCCGTTGGTGCCTTCGTAGATCGCGGTGATGCGGGCGTCGCGCAGGAACTGCGCCGCGCCGGTTTCCTCGATGAAGCCCATGCCGCCGTGGACCTGCACGCCGATGTCGGCCACCTTGATGCCGGTATCGGTGCCAAAGGCCTTGGCGATCGGCGTCAGCAGGCCGGCGCGGGCGGCCCAGGCCGCCTCGCCGGTGGCCTGCGCCATGTCGATGGCCACGGCGCAGGCGGCGGCGATGCTGCGGGCGGCAAAGACCTCGGCCCGGGCCTCGGCCAGCATGCGGCGCACGTCGGCGTGGCCGATGATGCCGGCCTCGGCCACCCCGGTGGCGCCCTGCACGCGGTCCTGCGCATAGGCCACCGCTTTTTGCAGCGCGGCCTCGGCGACGCCCACGCCTTGCGCGCCGACGCCCAGGCGGGCGTTGTTCATCATGGTGAACATCGCCGCCATGCCCTTGTGCGGCTCGCCGACCAGCCAGCCGGTCGCGCCGTCGAATTGCATCACGCAGGTGGGCGACCCGTGGATGCCCAGCTTGTGTTCCAGACTGACGACCCGCAGGCTGTTCGCCTGCCCCGGGTTGCCTGCGGCATCCGGCAGGTACTTGGGCACCATGAACAGCGAGATGCCGCGGGTGCCCGGCGCCGCGTCGGGCAGGCGGGCCAGCACCAGGTGGCAGACATTGGCGGTGATGTCGCTGTCGCCCCAGGTGATGTAGATCTTCTGGCCGGTCACCGCATAGGTGCCGTCGGCCTTCGGCTCGGCCTTGCTGCGCAGCGCGCCCACGTCGGATCCCGCCTGCGGCTCGGTCAGGTTCATCGTACCCGACCATTCGCCCGAAATCAGTTTCGGCAGGTACAGCGCCTTCAGCGCATCCGGGGCGTGGTGGTCCAGCGCCTCGATCTGGCCCTGGGACAGCAGCGGCTTCAGTTGCAGCGCCAGGCAGGCGCCCGACATCATCTCGTTCACCGCCGTGTTCAGCGCCATCGGCAGGCCCATCCCGCCATGCGCCGGGTTGGCGGCCAGGCCGATCCAGCCGCCCGAGGCAATGGCGCGGTAGCCCTCGGCAAAGCCCGGAGAGGCGCGGACGACGCCGTTTTCCAGCCGCGCGGGGTGGCGGTCGCCGTCGCGGTTCAAGGGCGCCAGCACGTCGTCGCACATCTTCGCGGCTTCGGTCAGGATGGCGGCGACGGTGTCGGGCGTGGCCTCGGCAAAGCGGTCGGTGGCGGCGACGGCGGCGAAGTCGACCACATTGTCCAGGATGAATCGGTGGTCGGCGGCGGGGGCACGGAAGGGCATTGGGGCCTCGGTCGGCGGGTTCGGCGGGATCTGGGCGGCTTGTCTAAGGGCCGCCTTTGCGGCAAAGGCACGCTAACCGAAGATCGAAGCCCTTCAAGACGGACGCTGCGTCAGATGGACCAGACCCAGTTGCTGCCTGCCGACGATGCCGGGGTGCGCCGCGCTGCCGTGCTGCTGCGCGAGGGGCTGCTGGTCGCCTTTCCGACCGAGACGGTCTATGGCCTGGGCGGCGATGCCACCAACGACCGGGCGGTGGCCGCGATCTTTCAGGCCAAGGGGCGGCCACGCTTCAACCCGCTGATCGTGCACCTGCCGGGGCTGGCCGAGGCCGAGGCGCTGGCCGTCTTCGACGACCGGGCGCGGGCGGTGGCGGCGGCGTTCTGGCCGGGGCCGCTGACGCTGGTGCTGCCGTTGCGGCCCGATGCGGGCCTGTCGCCGCTGGTCACGGCGGGGTTGCAGACGGTGGCGCTGCGGGTGCCGGCGCATCCGCTGGCCCGGGCGCTTCTGCGCAAGGTCGGGCGGCCAGTGGCGGCGCCTTCGGCGAACCCCTCGGGCCGGGTGTCGCCGACGCGGGCCGACCATGTGATGCAGGGGCTGTCGGGGCGCATCGCGGCGGTGGTCGATGGCGGGCCCTGCGCCGTGGGGGTGGAATCGACGATCCTGGGCCTGGACGGGCCGCCGCGCCTGCTGCGCCCCGGCGGCATCCCGGCCGAGGCGCTGGAGGCCGCCCTGGGCCAGCCGCTGGCGACCGGCGGCGATGCCGCGCGGCCGACCGCGCCGGGGCAACTGGCCTCGCATTATGCGCCGGGCGCCGCCCTTCGGCTGGGCGCCCATGCCGCCGAGACCGGCGAGATCCTGGTGGGCTTCGGCCCGGTGATCGGCGACCTGACGCTGTCGGCCGGCGGCGATCTGGTCGAGGCGGCGGCGAACCTGTTCCACATCCTGCGCGAAGCCGACACCCTGGCCGGACCGGGCGGCCGCATCGCCTTTGCCCCGGTGCCCGACCACGGGCTGGGCCGGGCCATCAACGACCGTCTGCGCCGGGCGGCAGCGCCGCGGCAAGGGTGAAGGATCGGTCAAATTTCTCAGTTAATCTGACGAATTTCTGTGCCATAGTATCGACGCGCAGAAACAGCGCAGGCACATGCACCTGCCGGAAGCAAATGCAGGGCAGCAGCAAGGGAACCGTGAAATGCTGAATGAGTTCAAAGCCTTCCTTATGCGGGGCAACGTGATGGACCTGGCCGTGGGTATCATCATCGGTGCGGCCTTCACCGCCATCGTCAACAGCCTTGTGGGCGACCTGATCAACCCGATCATCGGCCTGGTCCTGGGCGGGATCAACTTCTCCGACATGTTCCTTGACCTGTCGGGCACCGCGCCGGCCTCGCTGGCCGCCGCCAAGGAATCGGGCGCCGCCGTCTTCGCCTATGGCGCCTTCATCACCGCCGTGATCAACTTTGTCATCATCGGCTTTGTCGTCTTCATGCTGGTCAAGTTCATGACCAGGCTGATGCCGAAAAAGCCCGAGGCCCCCGCGGCCCCGGCCGGTCCGTCGGACAACGACCTGCTGAAGGACATCCTGGCCGCGCTGAAGGCCAAGTAAGCCCGCGACAGGGCGCCAAGGTCCCGGCCCGCCGCGCAATCGGCGGGCCGTCTGCATTTCCGGGGGCAAAAGATTTCACTTTGGCGGGCGGCGCAGGAAGGATAGCCTGCGAAGCATCGAGATTGGTTCACCGCCCTTCATTTCAGAACGCAGGAGATCAACATGCCAACCACGGTTGCATCCACCAGCATTGGAGCAGGCATCCGCTACACCGTCGCGGTCGCCGGAGACGGCGTCTTCGTGCCGGTCGGGAACACGGTGATGTCGACCGACAACTCGGCGATCGATGCCACGGTGAACAATGCGACGGTGACAGTTGCGGGATCGGTCTTCGGCGACGTTCGCGGAATTGACCTGGGGGGCGATCCGTTGCTGGCCACGGGCGGCCTGGTGCGCGTGCTGACGGGCGGCATCGTAGCGGCGACCCAGACCACGAACGGTGCCGGCGTACGGGTCCAGGCGACCAACTCCGAAATCTACAACGAAGGCTCGATCACCGGGGGCTACGGCATCCTGATCGGCGGCAGCGCGGGCGGGGTCAACACCGTCACCAACCTGGGCACCATTTCCGGCGATGTCTACGCGGTGCGCCAGTTCTCGGGCTCGACCGACGAGCTGGTGTTGTGGAACTATGGCGACATCATCGGCCTGAACGGCAGCGCCCAAAGCTTTTCGGGCGATTTCGCGGGCGGCGCCACCTCGACGATCCACAATCGCGGGCTGATGCGGGGCGACATTGCCGTCGGCGACGCGACCGACACGGTGGATAACCGCGGCGGCACCATCGACGGGACGGTTTCCCTGGGCGCCGGAACCGACAGCTATGACGGCCGCGGCGGGCAGGTCCTTGGCACGGTGTTCGGCGATGGCGGCGACGACAGCTTTATCGGCAACGCCGCGGCGGTGGATGTCTTTGACGGCGGCCTTGGCCTGGACAGCCTGGACTTCCGCTTCGGTCCGGCGGTGACGGTGGCGCTGGACGGCACCCTCGAGAACGACGGCGGAGCGCTTGGCGACACCTACCTGAACTTCGAGAGGGTCACCGGATCGACCGGCGCCGACGTGATCCGCGGCAACAGCTCGGCCAACCAGCTGCTGGGCCAGGCGGGCGCGGATGCCATCGACGGCGCGGCGGGGGCAGACCTGATCCGCGGCGGCCTGGGCGTGGATACGCTGACCGGCGGCCTGGGCAACGACAGCTTCCGCTTCCAGACCCTTGCCGAGGTCGGCGACATCATCACCGATTTCTCGAACGTTGGCGGCAACGACGACAAGTTCCAGATCGTCGCCAGCGCCTTTGGAGGCGGCCTTGTCGCCGGTGCCCTGGCCGCGACCCAGTTCCAGAGCCGCGCCGACAACGTGGCGCAGGACGCCAACGACCGGTTCATCTTCCGCACCACCGACCGGACGCTGTGGTTCGACGCCGATGGCACCGGCGCGGGCGCCGCGATCCTGGTGGCCGACCTTCAGGCGGGCGCGGTGGTGACGGCGGCAGACATCCAGCTGATCTAGACAACAGAAGCCAGCGGAGAATGACATGCCAACGACAATCGTGACGGTCAGTCCGGCCGTCGATACCACCTATCTGCTGGCGAATTCGAACGATGACCTGATGATCGGCCCGAATGTGGTCATCGCCGGCTCTGGCGGGGTCCTGGGCGCCGTGGTGACGGCGGCGAATGCGAACAACACGGTGACGGTGGCGGGCACCATCCTGACCCCGGACATCGGGGTCCAGGTGGGAACCGACCCGGCATTTTGCTACAGCGACACCCTGAACGTCACCGCGTCGGGCCAGATCATTTCGCAGACGGACGCCGTCTACGCCTTCTGCGACACGGCGATCGTGCAGAACAGCGGGCTGATTTCCGGCGTGCAAAGCGGGATCGTGGTTCGCGGAACGGAAGTCTCGCTGATCACCATCACCAATGCCGGGCGGATCGAGGCCATGTTGTCGGCGGCCATCATGTCTTCGGGGTCATACGGCCCTGCCGCGCTGGAGATCATCAACTCGGGCGTGATCTCAAGCCCGTCGAACGCCGCGATCTACAGCGTCGGCGAAACCAGACTGAGCAACACCGGAACCCTGGAAGGCGATGTGGTGACCGGAGCGTGGGTTGATACAGTGACCAACCGCGGCACGATCATCGGCGACGTGACGCTGGCGCAGGCCAAGGAAGTGCTGGACAACCGCGGCGGCACGGTCGACGGCGTGGTGGACATGGGCCTTGATTCCGACGTGCTGGACAACCGCGGCGGGACCATCTTCGGGACGATCTTTCTGGGCGGCGGGGCCGACAAATTCCTGGCCAGTGCCATTGCGGGCGACACCGTGGACGGCGGCGACGGGCTGGACGAGGTGGACTTTCGCAGCGGCCCGGCCATTCAGTTGGCGCTGGACGGCAGTTTCGAAAGCGGCGGCGGCGCGCTTGGCGACGTCTATGTGGGGGTCGAGCGGGTGCTGGGCTCCGGGCAGGGCGACGACATCCGCGGCGACGCGCTGGCGAACCAGTTGCTGGGGCAGGCCGGGGCCGACCGGCTGGACGGCGCCGACGGGGCGGACATGATCCGCGGCGGGCTGGGCATCGACACGCTGACCGGCGGGCTGGGAAACGACAACTTCCGCTTCCTGAGCCTGGCCGAGGCCGGCGACGTCATCACCGACTTCTCGAACGTCGTCGGCAACAATGACAATATGAAGATCCTGGCCAGCGCCTTCGGCGGCGGCCTTGTCGCCGGCGCCCTGGCCGCGACCCAGTTCCAGAGCCGCGCCGACAACCTGGCGCAGGATGCCGACGACCGCTTCATCTTCCGCACCACCGACCGCACGCTGTGGTTCGACGCCGATGGCAATGGCGCGGGGGCGGCCGTTCTGGTGGCCGACCTGCAGGCGGGTGCCGTGATGAGGGCGACCGACATCCTGCTGTTCTAGAAGAGGCGGGGGGGCGGGCGTCGCCCCCCAGCCCTGCGATCACATCTTCAGCGCGTCCGCCGCCGCGATGGTCGGCAGGCCAAGGGCCGTGCCGATCGCCTCGTAGGTCAGCTTGCCGGCATGCACGTTGAGGCCGTTCAGCAGGTGCTTGTCGTCGGCGCAGGCCTGCTTCCAACCCTTGTTGGCCAGGGCCAGCAGGAACGGCATGGTCGCGTTGCCCAGGGCCTGGGTCGAGGTGCGGGCCACGGCGCCGGGCATGTTGGCCACGCAATAATGCATGACCCCGTCGACTTCATAGATCGGGTCCTGGTGCGTCGTGGCGCGCGAGGTCTCGAAACAGCCGCCCTGGTCGATCGCCACATCCACCAGCACGGCGCCCGGCTTCATCTCTTTCAGCTGCGCCCGGCTGATCAGCTTGGGCGCCGCCGCGCCGGGGATCAGCACCGCGCCAATCACCATGTCGGCGCTGCGCGCCAGCTCTGCCAGGGCCGCCGCGCTGGAATACTGCGTCACCAGCTTGCCGTGGAAGATGTCGTCCAGATAGCTGAGCCGCGGCACCGACCGGTCCAGCACGGTGACCCGGGCGCCCATGCCCACCGCCACCCGCGCCGCCGCCGTGCCCACCACGCCGCCGCCGACGATCACCACATTGGCCGGCGCCACGCCCGGCACGCCGCCCAGCAGCACGCCACGCCCGCCATTCGCCTTTTGCAGCGTCCAGGCGCCGACCTGCGGCGCCAGCCGGCCCGCCACCTCGGACATCGGCGCCAGAAGCGGCAGGCCGCCGCGGGCGTCGGTCACCGTTTCATAGGCGATGCAGGTGGCGCCCGATGCCAGCAGGTCACGGGTCTGCTCGGGGTCGGGGGCAAGGTGCAGGTAGGTGAACAGCACCTGGCCCGGGCGCAGCCGCTTGCGTTCGACCGCCTGGGGTTCCTTGACCTTGACGATCATGTCGGCCTTGGCAAAGACCTCGTCGGCGGTGACGATGATCGTGGCACCGGCGGCCTTGTAGTCGTCATCCGAAAAGCCGGCGCCGACACCTGCCTTGGTTTCGATCATGACCTCATGGCCATGGGCAATGGCCTCGCGGGCGGCGTCGGGCGTCATGCCGACGCGGAATTCCTGCGGCTTGATCTCTTTCGGGCATCCGATCTTCATTGCTGTCTCTCCCTGTCGGCCGCCGTCCATTGCTCGCGGCCCTGTGGGGGCGAGGGTGCGGCAGAATCATCGCGGATGCTTTGAATTTCCTCTGGCCGGACAGGGCGATTGCGGTAGAATCTTCGACATTGTGCGGCCTGGACGAAAGGAATCGGCATGACCGGGGAACTGGACGCGACCGACCGGCGTATTCTTGCGGTGTTGCAGCGCGAAGGCCGGATCACCAATGCCGAGCTGAGCGAGCGGGTGAACCTGTCGCCCTCGGCCTGTCACCGCCGGGTGCAGCGGCTTGAGGACGACCGCTTCATCGCCGCATATGTCGCCCTGGTCGATGCCCGCCGGCTGGGCAAGCCGACCACCGTCTTCGTCGAGATCACCCTGGAAAGCCAGGCCGAAGACCTGCTGGACGCCTTTGAGCGCGAGGTGTCGAAGGTGCCCGACATTCTGGAATGCCACCTGATGGCGGGGTCGGCCGACTACCTGCTGAAGATCGTGGCCGAGGACACCGAGGATTTCGCCCGCATCCATCGCCGGTTCCTGACCCGGCTGCCGGGGGTGCGGCAGATGCAGTCCAGCTTTGCCCTGCGCGAGGTGGTGCGGACCACGGCGCTGCCGGTCTAGCGCAGGCTCATCGTCGCACTTCGTGCGCTCTTCGCAGGGCGGCACGCAGCGAAGAGGGTCGAAGACCCCGATGAGCGGCCGGCAAAGGAAAACCCCCGGCCTTTCGGACGGGGGCTGACCTTGGCCGGGCCTTGCGGCCCCAGTGTTCGCTGAACGCCTGTGCGGGCGCCCTCGCGCACCTGAGTCAGAGAGCGCCTTCGCGCTGAGCCTTCTTGCGAGCGAGCTTACGGGCCCGGCGAATCGCCTCGGCCTGTTCGCGCGCCTTCTTGACCGACGGTTTCTCGAAATGTTGCTTGAGCTTCATTTCCCGAAACACGCCTTCGCGCTGAAGTTTCTTCTTCAGGGCCCGGAGGGCCTGTTCGACGTTGTTGTCGCGGACGCTGACCTGCATGTGGTTGTCACCACCTTCCTAAGTTAGAGTTGCACTAGATTGTGCAGGCCGGCGGTCTATAGCAAAGAGGACGGGTCCTGTCCACCATTGCGGGAAAGAAGGAGGCGAAGATGGCCGAGGAAGCGATGCGCGAGGCCCTGCTGGAGGCCGCGCTGCCCCATGTGCCCTTCGACGGCTGGTCCGAGGCGACCCTGCGCGCCGCCGCCGCCGATTCGGGGGTAGACCCCGCCCTGGCCCGCGCGCTGTTCCCGCGCGGCGGCGTCGACCTGGCGCTGGCCTATCACCGCGCCGGCGACCGCCGTCTGGCACAGGCGCTGGCGGCCGAGGACCTGTCGGGTTCCCGCTTCCGCGACCGGGTGGCGCGCGCCGTGCGCCTGCGGCTGGAAACGGCCGACCGCGAACTGGTCCGGCGCGGCAGCACACTCTTTGCCCTGCCGCAGCACGCGCCCGACGGGATGCGGGCGATCTGGGGCACCGCCGACACGATCTGGACTGCGCTTGGCGACACTTCCGACGACATCAACTGGTATTCCAAGCGCGCCAGCCTGTCGGCCGTCTACGGCGCCACGGTGCTGTTCTGGCTGGGCGACGATTCGACCGACCACCAGGCCAGCTGGGATTTCCTGGACCGCCGGATCGAAGGCATCATGCGCTTTGAAAAGGCCAAGGCCGCGATGGCCGCCAATCCGCTGGGCAAAGCCCTGATCCGCGGGCCTTTCAAGGTTCTGGAAAGGATTCGTGCGCCAAGACTCCCCGAGACCATGCCGGGCCAGACCCGCAGCTGAAGGACCCAAGATGACGCTGTCGCATTCGATGCTGGCGATGGAAATCGTCGCCCCCGGCGGACCCGACGTGCTGAAGCCCTGCGCCGTACCCGTGCCGGTGCCGGCGCATGGCCAGATCGTGATCCGCATCGCCTATGCCGGGGTGAACCGCCCCGACGCGCTGCAACGCGCCGGCGCCTATGCCCCCCCGCCCGAGGCCTCGCCCCTGCCCGGGCTGGAATGCAGCGGCACGGTGGTCGACTGCGGTCCCGGCGTCTCCCGCTGGCAGATCGGTGACAAGGTCTGCGCCCTGCTGCCCGGCGGTGGCTACGCCGAATACGCCGCCTGCCACGAGACCCACGCCCTGCCCATCCCTGCAGGCGTCAGCCTGCGCGAGGCGGCCTGCCTGCCGGAAACCTGCTTTACCGTCTGGTCCAACCTGGTGATGCGCGGCCAGCTGGCGGCGGGCCAGGTCTTGCTGGTGCATGGCGGCACCAGCGGCATCGGCACCACCGCGGTCCAGATCGCCCGCGCCCTTGGCGCCCGCGTCTTCGCCACCGCAGGCAGCGACGACAAGTGCCGCATCTGCCGCGACCTGGGCGCCGAACAGGCCTGGAACTACCGCGAGCGTGACTGGTCGCACCTGACCGCGCAGGCCGGCGGCGCCGACGTGATCCTGGACATGGTCGGCGGCAACTATATCGCGCGCAACATCAAGGCGCTGGCCAATGACGGGCGGCTGGTGCAGATCGCCTTCCTGCAAGGCGCCAAGGCCGAGATCAACTTTGCCGAGGTGATGACCCGGCGGCTGACGATCACCGGCTCGACCCTGCGGCCGCAAAGCGACCTGGCCAAGGCCCGGATCGCGGCGCAGGTCGAGGCCCATGTCTGGCCGATGATCGAACGCGGCGCGCTGAAAGTGGTGCTGGACAGCGAATATGTGCTGTCCGACGCCCCGCAGGCGCATTGGCGGATCGAGGCGCCGGGCCATGTCGGCAAGATCGTGCTGAAGGTCGAGGAATAGCGCCGCGCCCCCTGCGCGACCCCGCCGCAGCGCGGATTTGACGCAACGTCACCCGATTGACGCTGGTTTCACGCGCGGGCGGGTTTTGCCATTGTTAAGAATATCTCAGGCGGGATCGGAGTTTCATCCAGACGTTTCGCCGGCCGGTTATCCCCAGCGACCGGTCGGGCAAGACCCAGAACGAAATCCTTTCCTTGATCTTCCCCTCGATCAGACCTTTTTCAGTCATCCGGTCCCGCCCACCTTCCCCCCTAGCGGACGGCAGGCAGCACGGCATCGTCCAGGCGGCAATCGCGGATCGTGTCGGCGCCGCAGCGGCGGGGCTCCAGGTCGTGGGTCAGGCAGATCCGCACCTCCTGGATATAGCCCTGCTTGCAGGTGACGGTGATCTGGTCGCGGGCAAGGCCGGGGTTCGATTCCAGAAAGGCGCCCTCGATGACCTCGGCGGGCACCTCCAGCGTCTTCGACATCTGCGTGAAGACCGGCGGAATGGTCACCTTGCCAAAGGCCTGCCGGGCAGTGGCGTAATAGTCGGGCGCCGACAGGCCGGAACAGCGGCCGTGTTTCTTCCACTGGTAGAAGGCCAGGCCCGCGCCGCCCATGATGTCGGCCATCGCCGCCGTCTCGGCGCGGGTCGGGTCGCGCATCCCGGTGCGGCAGTAGCTGGGCCAGCCCTCTTCGTCCTGCGGCCACAGGCCGTGCAGCACGAAGGTCAGCCCACGGCCCGCATCGCATTGCGGGTCGTCGCGGGCATCGCCCTCCAGTGCGCACCAGGCCGAAGACCACGACAGCGACAGGACGTAATAGTCGAAATCGCCCGCCCGTTCGCCCTCGGCCACCGCGGGGGCCGCCAGAAACGCGGCAACAAGCGCCAGAACCCACCGCATTTTGGCTTTTCCTTCCCCCGGATTGGCGGTATACGGGCGCCTGAATTCCCCGACATCGCGGAACTCGCGGGCCCGGCCCGCAGCCGTTTTCCCGGCCCGGGAGAGATTTGTAAAGGAGCGAGACGATGAACAAGCCGATCATGGCCCGCGCCACCGCCGTCTGGCTGGTCGACAACACCACGCTGACCTTCCGCCAGATCGC
>JAGPCN010000083.1:10370-14625 GCA_018058035.1 Fuscovulum sp. | reverse complement strand
TCGGCCGTCATCGGGCGGACGCGCTCCTGCTTCCACAGCGCGATGACGTTCAGCACCAGCGTCGCCAGCCCGCAGCCCTGCACCACCCGCACCAGCAGGATCGGGTCATAGTCGCGCAACAGCCAGCCTACGATCAGCGCCGAAATCCCCATGCCGACCAGATACATGATGTACAAAAGCGCCACGACACGCGGCCGCGTCTCTTCGGTCGCGCGGTCGGCGGCCAGCGCCAGGCCCGCGGTCTGCGTCATGTGCATTCCCAGGCCCGCCATCAGGAAGGCGATGGCGGCCAGCGCCTCGCCGGCCCAGGCGGGGCCGTGATACTGGTCGCCCGACAGCACGATCAGCGCGAAGGGCATCACCGCCAGCCCGCCCATCTGCCACAGGCTGCCGAACCACAGGTAGGGCACGCGCCGCCACCCGATGGCGCTGCGGTGGGTGTCGGACCGGTGCCCCAGCAGCGCGCGGAACGGCGCCACCAGAACTGGGATCGAGATCATCAGCGCCACGATCATCGCGGGCACCGACAGTTCCACGATCATCACCCGGTTCAGCGTGCCCAGAAGCAGCACCTGCGCCATGCCGACCGACACCTGGAACAGCGACAGCCGCATCAGCTGCGCCAGCGGCAGGGCATCGGACGCGGCATCGGCAAAGGGCATCCAGGCCGCGCCAAGGTTCTGGATGTGCTTGCGGCGCAGGATCATGGCCGAAACTCCAGGCATTCGCTGATGTAGAAGCCGCGCGCCACCCGGCCGATCCGCGACAGCCCCGGCCCTGCGTGGCGGCGCAGCACCGGGTAGGCCTGCGGGATCATCACGGGCGAGCGGTCGCCGCGCGGGAACAGCTTGCCCAGCGACCAGAAGGTCATCAGGAACGGCGTGCGCGGCGCGACGGTAAAGACGATGGCCTGCCCCGTCCGGCGACCCAGGCGGCCCAGGATGCGGCCGATGTCGGGGGCGCGGTAATAGATCAGGCTGTCCATCGCGACGGCAAAGTCGAAATGGCCTAGCGCCTCGTCGGTCATGTCGCCGGCGTGGAACGTCACCTGCCCGCGCAAGGCGGGGTGCAACCGGTCTTCGGCGATGGTGATCAGCTGCGGCGAGATGTCGGCCGCCACCACCATGGCCCCGCGGCGCGCCAGTTCCTCCGTCATCGCGCCGGTGCCGCAGCCGGCATCCAGCACCCGCGCGCCGCTCAGGTCGGCAGGCAGCCGCGCCAACATGGTCGCGCGCATCCGGTCGCGGCCCTCGCGCACGGTCTGGCGGATGCGGCTGACCTTGGCATCGGTGGTCAGCCGCTCCCAGGCGCGGGTCGCGGTGCGGTCGAAGTAATGTTCGACCCGGTCGCGCGTGGCGGCGTAGTCGGACATCAGTCGAACCCCAGCAATTCAAAGATCTCGCGGTCGGGCAGCGGCGCCGGGTTCATCCCCTCGTCCCCGACCGAGCGCCACAGCGTCTCGGCCAGGCGGATGTATTCGGCGCGGGCCTGGACGATGTCTTCGCAGTCGTCCATCTCGAACAGCGTCTTCTTCTTCAGCCGCGAGCGGCGGATGGCGTCGATATCCGGCATGTGGGCGATGCGGTTGAAGCCCACGGTGCGGCAATAGCGGTCGACCTCGTCAGTCTCGCGCGAGCGGTTGGCGACGCAGCCGGCCAGCCGAACCTTGTAGTTGGCGGATTTCGCCTGCACGGCGGCGATGATCCGGTTCATCGCGTAGATCGAGTCGAAGTCGTTGGCGGTGACGATCACGGCGCGGTCGGCGTGCTGCAGGGGGGCCGCGAAACCGCCGCAGACCACGTCGCCCAGGACGTCGAAGATGACCACATCGGTGTCGTCCAGCAGGTGGTGTTGTTTCAAGAGTTTCACTGTCTGGCCAACGACATAGCCGCCGCAGCCGGTGCCTGCCGGCGGGCCGCCCGCCTCGACGCACATCACGCCGTTGAAGCCCTGGGTGACGTAGTCTTCGGGGCGCAGCTCCTCGGCGTGGAAATCGACGTCCTTCAGGATGTCGATCACCGTGGGTTGCAGCCGGCCCGTCAGGGTGAAGGTGCTGTCATGCTTGGGGTCGCAGCCGATCTGCAGCACCCGCTTGCCCAGCAGCGAAAACGCCGCCGACAGGTTGGACGAAGTGGTCGACTTGCCGATCCCGCCCTTGCCGTAGACGGAAAAGACCTTGGCGCCCTCGATGCGCAGGCCGGCGTCCTGGTGAACCTGAACCGAGCCTTCGCCATCCAGGCCACGCAGGTCGGGGATTTCGTCGCGCGGGCTCATGTGGTGCCCTCCGGTGTGGATTGCGGTGTCATTCTGCGGCGATCCCTTCCATGCGATCCTCAAGGTCGTCGGCCGCCTGTTGCAGGGCGGCCAGCGTGTCGGCATCGGGGTGCCAGTAGTTGCGGTCGGACGCCTCGAGCAGGCGCTGCGCCAGCCGGCTGGAGGCGGCCGAGTTCAGGTCGGCCAGACGGGCGCGCATCGCGTCGTCCAGCACGAAGGTCTCGGACAGGCGCTGATAGACCCAGGGCTCCACCACGCCGGTGGTGGCCGACCAGCCCAGCGTGTTGGTGACATGCGCCTCGATCTGGCGGACGCCCTCGGCGCCGTGGCGCAGAAGGCCCTCGTAGAACCTGGGGTTCAGGCTGCGGGCGCGGGTTTCCAGCGCGATCTGGTCCTTCAGCGTGCGCACGGTGCCGGCGCCGCGGGTCTGGTCGCCGATGTAGACCGGGGTTTCCCGCCCGCCCTGCACCCGGCGCGTGGCCCGCGCGATGCCGCCCAGCGTGTCGAAGTAGTGGTCCACCGAGGTGACGCCCAGTTCCACCGATTCCAGGTTCTGGTAGGCCAGGTCCACCGTCTTCAGCGCGCGTTGCAAAAGCGCCTTTTGCGGCGCGGCCTTGCCATTGCGGCCATAGGCAAAGGACTTGCGGACCTCGTAGGCGTCGGCCAGTTCGTCTTCGTCGCCAAAGCCCGCGTTGCCGACCAGGGTGTTGACGTTCGACCCATAGGCGCCTTCGGCATTGGAAAAGACCCGCAGGGCGGCGGCATCGATATCGACGCCGGTCTCGGCCATGCAGGCCAGCGCATGGGCGCGGATGAAGTTCTGGCACGCGGGTTCGTCGGCGGTGGCGGCTTTCCAGGCGGCCTCGGCCAGCATGCGGGTCTGCAAGGGCAGCAGGTCGCGGAAGATGTCCGACAGCGTCATCACCACGTCGATGCGCGGCCGGCCCAGTTCGGCCAGCGGGATCAGGTCGGCGCCGCACAGGCGGCCGTAGTGGTCGAACCGCGGCCGCGCCCCGATCAGCGCCAGCGCCTGGGCAATCGGGCCGCCGTCGGACTTGATGTTGTCGCTGCCCCACAGCACCAGTGCCACCGTGCGCGGCAAGGTGGCATGGGCGGCCAGAAGTCGGTCGGCCTGCGCCGCGCCGTCCTTCAGCGCAAAGGCCGTGGGCATGCGGAACGGGTCGAAGGCGTGGATGTTGCGCCCGGTGGGCAGGATCGCGGGGCTGCGCACCAAGTCGCCGCCAGGGACAGGGGCGACGAAACGGCCCGACAGTGCCCGCAAAAGACCTGGGATTTCATGGTCTTCCTGCAATAGCCGGTCAACCAGCGCGCGGTCGGCGGTCGGCGGCATCAGGGCCAGCATCTCGGCCCGGGCCTGGGCATCCATCCGGCGGCCGACGACATGCAGCCCGTCGGTGATCAGCGCGCCCTCGGTTTCCAGCAGCTTGACCCACAGCGCCGACAGGTCGCCCGCGTCCATGTCGACCGCCCGGGCCTGGTCGCGCACCAGGTCGGTCAGGTCGGCGGTCTCGGGCGCGTCGGGCGGCAGGGCGCGCAGGCGGGTCAGGCTGTCCTTCAGCTCGGCCAGACCCTTGTAAAGGCCCGATCGCGCCAGGGGCGGCGTCAGATGGGTGACGGTGACCGCATTCGACCGCCGCTTGGCCAGCGTCGCCTCGGAGGGGTTGTTGGCGGCGTAGAGGTAGATGTTCGGCAGGTTGCCGATCAGCCGGTCGGGCCAGCAGCCCTCGCCCACGCCGGCCTGCTTGCCGGGCATGAACTCCAGCGCGCCGTGCATGCCGAAGTGCAGCAGCGCATCGGCGCCGAAATCGTCGCGCAGCCAGCGGTAGAAGGTGGCGAAGGCATGCGTGGGGGCAAAGCCCTTTTCGAACAGCAGGCGCATCGGGTCACCTTCATAGCCGAACACCGGCTGCAACCCGACGAAGACGTTGCCGAACCGGCGGCCCAGGATGTAGACATCGCG
>JAGPCN010000083.1:0-10270 GCA_018058035.1 Fuscovulum sp. | reverse complement strand
CAGATCGGCCAGCGCCTGCACCGCAGCGGGGCTGTCGTTGTAGGCAGGCCCCCCGACCAGCGAGAATCCGGTCAGCGACACCAGCGCATCGACCCGCCCGGTCATGAAGGCCTGCATCGCCGGGCGCCCGTCCAGGCCGCCGGCAAAGGCGGGCAGAACGGCGATGCCGCGCGTTTCAAAGGCGCGGATGACGGCATCGTAATGCGCCGTGTCCGATGCCAGGATGTAGCTGCGCAGCATCAGAAGGCCCACGGTGGCGGTGGCGCCTTGCGGGCGCGGCACGCCAGCGGGATCGGTGGTGATTCGGGCGGGCAGGTCGGGGTGATAAAGCCCGACCTCGGGGTATTCGACCGGGGCCGCCGCCTTGATCCCGCGCCAGTCGCGGTTCGGGGAATAGCGGCCGACCAGATAGCGGATCATCGCCTCGATGTTGTCGTCGGACCCGCCCAGCCAGTACTGCATCGACAGGAACCAGGCGCGCAGATCCTGCGACTTGCCGGGGATGTATTTCAGGATCTTCGGCAGCCGGCGCAGCATCGACATCTGCTTTTCGCCCGACGAGGCCGAGGGCGCCTTGGTCCCGCGCAGCTTTTTCAAGAGCGCCATCGCGCCCGAGGCAGGCTGCGCCATGTCCAGATCGCCCATCCGGGTCAGCTTGACGATCTGCGGATCGGCGATCATGCCGACAAAGGCATCGACATGGGCCCGCGCGGCGGTCAGCTCGGGCAGGATGGCGGTGATGTGTTCCTCGATGAACAACAGGTTCGCCACGATCAGGTCGGCGCCCAGGATTGCAGCCTTGGCGCGGGTCAGCGCGGCGGGGGTCTCGGCCCATTCGGCGGCGGCCAGGACGGTGACGCGCAGGCCGGGAAAGTCGCGCCGCAGCCGCGGCAGCGCCCGCGCGGCGGGGCCGGCGGCATGGGCATCCAGCGTGACGATGACCACGCTGTAGCCGCCCGCCGGGTCATGCGGGACGGGATCGGCCAGGCTGATCCGGTCATCGCGCATAATGGGCCTTGGCTTCGTACAGGGTTTCGACCGAGATCGCGGCGACGCCGCGGGCGGCGGCAAAGGTTTCGGTGTTGCGCCGGGCCTTGGCGCGGACAAAGAACGGGATCTTCTTCAGCTCGCGTTCGGCATCGGGCAGCCAATGCACCTCGCCCGAGGGCTGGACGACCGGGATCGCGGCTTCGGTTTCGTCGCGTGCCACCGCCTTGGCGCCGTGATGGCTGGGCCCGGCGGCATCGTGGAATTCAAAATCCTCGCGGAACATCGTCAGCAGGTGTTCCTCAAGCCCCATGACCAGCGGATGCACCCAGGTGTCGAAGATGACGTTCGCGCCCTCGAACCCCATCTGGGGGCTGTAGCGCGCCGGGAAGTCCTGCACATGGACCGGGGCGCTGATGACGGCGCAGGGAATGCCCAGGCGCTTGCCGATGTGGCGTTCCATCTGGGTGCCCAGGATCAGCTCGGGCGCGGCGGCGGCGATGGCGGCCTCGACCTCGAGGTAATCGTCGGTCACCAGCGGCTCGACCCCGTGGGCTTGCGCGGCCGTGCGCAGGGCGCGCGCCTGTTCGCGGTTGTAGCAGCCCATGCCGACGACCTCGAAGCCGATCTCGTGGGCGGCGATGCGGGCGGCGGCGATCACATGGGTCGCATCGCCGAAGATGAACACGCGCTTGCCGGTCAGGTAGGTGCTGTCGACCGAGGCGCTCCACCACGGCTGGCGCAGGCCGCTTTCGTCGACCGTCGGCGACAGGCCGGTGATCCGCGCCACCTCGGCCAGGAAATCGCGGGTGGCGCCGACGCCGATCGGGACGGTGCGGGTGTAAGGCTGGCCGCAGGCGCGTTCCAGGTAGCGCGCGGCGCCTTCGCCGGTCTCGGGGTAAAGAAGCACGTTGAAATGCGCCTGGCCCAGACGGCGCAGGTCGTCGGGCGTGGCGCCAAGCGGCGCGCAGACGTTCACCGCAACGCCCATCTGCGCCAGAAGCCGGGTGATCTCGACCACGTCGTCGCGGTGGCGAAAGCCAAGCGCGGTGGCGCCCAACAGGTTGCAGGTGATCGCCTCGGTCCGCGGCATCGGCACCGCCAGCGCGCGGACCAGCGCGTGCAGGGTTTCGTCCGCGCCAAAGTTTTCCTTGCGCGCGTAAGAGGGCAGCTCCAGCGGCACCACCGGCATGTCCAGGTTCAGCGCGCGGGCCAGACCGCCCGGATCGTCCTGGATCAGCTCGGCCGTGCAGGAGGCGCCGACCAGCAGGGCCTGCGGGCGGAACCGGTCGAAGGCGGCGGCGACGGCCGATTTCAGCAGCGTCGCGGTATCGGCGCCCAGATCGCTGGCCTGGAAGGTGGTGAAGGTGACCGGCGGGCGATGGTCGCGCCGTTCGATCATGGTGAACAGAAGGTCGGCGTAGGTGTCGCCCTGCGGGGCATGCAGGACCAGATGCAGGCCCTTCATCGCCGTCGCGACGCGCATCGCGCCGACATGCGGCGGGCCTTCATAGGTCCAGAGCGTCAGCTTCATGCCGCGCCCCCCTGTGCCAGAAGAGCACGGCGCCGCAGCGGGCGCGAGAACAGCCCCGCCAGGTCGCCCGCCTGTTCGTAGAAATGCACCGGCGTGAACACCAGCTCGATCGCCCATTTGGTGGCGTGGCCCGCGGCTTCCAGCGGGTTGGCCAGGCCCAGGCCGCAGACGGTCAGGTCGGGCGACAGGGCGGCGTGGCGGTCCAGCTGGCGGTCGACATCCTGGCCCTCGGACAGGACCGACCCCTGGGGCAGCAGCGCAAGTTCCGGCGCCATCAGGGTGCGGTGCAGGAAGGGGGTGCCGACCTCAAGCGGGCGCATCCCGCATTCGCGCGCCAGGAACCGCGCCAGCGGAATCTCCAGCTGGCTGTCGGGGAACAGGAACAGGCTGCGGCCCGCGAGGGTGGCGGCATGGGCGGCCACGGCCTTGCGGGCACGGGCGCGCGGCGCGGCGGTGGCGGCGTCAAAGCGGGCGGACGTCACGCCAAAGGCATCGGCGACGGCCTGCAGCCACAGCGTCGTGCCCTCTTCGCCAAAGGGAAAGGGCGCGGCGATGCGGCGGGCACCGCGGCGGTCCAGCGTGGCGGAGGTGTCGCCCAGGAACGGCTGCGCCAGGATGTAGCGGGTGTTGCGGCCGACGGCGGGCATCTCGTGCGAGCGGCGGGCGGGCAGCATCCGCACCGGGCCGACCCCAAGCGCCGACAGCAGCGCCAGGCACTGATCCTCGACCACGTCCGGCAGCGCGCCAACGACCAGAAGCTCGGCGGCCTCGGTGGCGGGCAGCGACGGCACCATCGCGGCCAGGCAGGCATCCTCGCCCTGGGTAAAGGTCGTCTCGATGCCGGAACCCGAGTAGTTGTAGACCCGCACATGCGGCGCATGGGCGCCGTTCAGCCGTTCGGCCGCGCGGGCCAGGTCCAGCTTGATCACCTCGGACGGGCAAGAGCCGACCAGGAACAGTTGCCGGATGTCGGGGCGGCGGGCCAGCAGGCGGCCAACCTCGCGGTCAAGCTCGGCATTGGCATCGGCCAGGCCCGCCAGATCCTTTTCTTCCAGAATCGCGGTGCCGAAGCGCGGCTCGGCAAAGATCATCACGCCCGCCGCCGATTGCAGCAGATGCGCGCAGGTGCGGCTGCCGACCACCAGGAAGAAGGCATCCTGCATCTTGCGGTGCAGCCAGATGATTCCCGTCAGGCCGCAGAACACCTCGCGCTGGCCGCGTTCCTTCAGGACGGGGGTGGTGGTGCAGCCAAGGGCGGGCAGGTCCAGGCTCATGCGGCCTCTCCCTTCGCCATCAGGACGGAGGCCGCGCGGTCGGCCGGGCCGGCATCGCGGCGGGCCATCCGCAGCTTCCACAGGAACTGCGCGGCGTTCACGGCATAGGCCGCATAGGCCGCCAGCGCGACCAGCATCTGGCCGGTCGGGGACAACGCGCCGGTCCACAGCGCCCACAGGTAGATGGTATGCAACGCTATGACGCCAAACGAGAATACGTCTTCCCAGAAGAATGCGGGGGCGAACAGGTACTGGCCGAAGACCACCTTCTCCCAGATCGCGCCGGTGACCATGATCGTATAGAGCAGCAGGGTCTTGGCCAGTATCGACAGGGTCGCCGCGCCATAGCCGTCGCCGGTGGCCAGAAAGCGCAGCACCAGCACCACCGACAGCGCGCAGGCCAGGAACTGCACCGGTGCCAGCACCCCCTGCACCAGGGTCCAGCGCGTGGCATCCCGGCGGGCGCGTTGCTCGGGGGTATACAGCGGCTTTCGCGGAGAATTTTCAGACAGATGCGGCATTCCGGTATGCCTTTTCCCCCAAGGCCTTGCCCGGTCGAGGTTAGTCGGCAGCCGCAATGTGTCAACAGAAACTTACACCTTGAACCAGCATTCCTGACAGAGTGTAAAGCGCGACCCGAAGAAGTTGTCATCAATTGAACGTGTTATTTATTATATACTTCAATGTCTTGCTAGATATTCACGGCAAAGCGCCGGTGGAATGTCAATTCTTGTAGACATTTTGCCTCTGCTGCGGTGTCATGAGGAAAGGGCAGACTCGGCCCGACGCGACATCCGCGTTTGCCGGCTTGCCCCGAGAACGTCGCTTGGCTGCCCGGGGACAAGATGCGTGACATCCGAAGCACTTGCATTCACGATGGCGGCAGCTCGGACGGATACGTCGGACTCGCCGTCGAAGCCATCGAGCGTCTGGTCGCCAGGCGACTGAACGGAGTGGGCGCCCTGAATACCGCCTTGCTTGAGAAGATCATCGACCTCGCCTCGTCTCGGGACATCGGCGCGGCCGAGGCGCTTTCTGCGGCCATGCGCGAATCGCGCGTCCGGCCCGAACTGATCATCGACATCTACATCCCCGAAGCCGCCCGCGCCTTTGGCGTCGCCTGGATGGAAGACCGGCTCAGCTTTGCCCGCGTCACCATCGGGGTGGCCCGCCTGCAACAGCTGTTGCACGAGATGCAGGCCAGCCCCTCGGCCGACTCGGCGGATTCCGCGAACCTCTGCACGGCGATGGTGATCATGCCCCCGGGCGAGCAGCACACGCTGGGGGCGCAGATCCTGGCCATGCAGCTGCGCCGCAAGGGCGTGTCGGTGAATGTCCAGGTCGCCCCGGGGTTGAGCGATCTGTCCCGGCTGCTGTCGGCAAGGCACTTTGACGCAGCGATGATTACCCTTGGCGGCACCGAAAGGGTTGAAATCTGCGTCAAACTGGTGAAAACCCTGAAGCAGCTGAGCAAGGGTCGGCTGCATGTGGCGATCGGGGGTTCCGTGATCGGTGCATGCAAGGATGAACTTGCCGGATCCGGTGCCGATCTTGTGACCAATGACCTTGATGTCGTGATCGCAGGCTTCGGTCTGGTCAGGCATCATCAAGCCGGGCAATGGATGCAGCAGGAAAGCCGGCCATAAGCGAAAGTGGCCTTGGAAAGGTTTCCGCGGTGACATCAGATGGACGATTCCTGTTGAGACGGGGAACTCTGCCCGAGCTTCCTCCGGATCTGCTTGTCGACATCGTCACCTCGGCCAGCGATCTGGCGCTGGTGGTGTCGCGGGCCAATGTCGTCGAATCCGTCCTGGTGAACCCGCAGATGGGGATTGGCGCCAAGGTCGCGCATTGGCAGGGCGAGCCGCTGCAATCGCTGCTGACCCCGGAAAGCTGGCAAAAGCTGCTGGGGCGCCTGGCATCCGGAGAGCTGGACACCCACCGCCCCGCGATGGTCGAGCTGACGCATTCCGACAAGGCCAACTTCCAGTTCCCGATCCGCTACGCGGTCACCCGTACCGATGCCGACGGGTCGCTTCTGATGGTCGGCCGCGACATGCGCCCGCTGGCCGAAGTGCAGCAGCAACTGGTCCAGGCCCAGATGGCGCTGGAGCGCGACTACGAGGCGCAGCGCGAACTGGAAACCCGCTACCGCGTGCTGATGGAGGCCAACCCCGCGCCGCTGATGATCGTCTCGCTGTCCAGCGGCCGGATCGTCGACGTCAACGCGGCCTCGGCCGAACTGGTCGGCGCGCCGCGGTCGGACTTGCTGGACAGCTCCATGGCGCAGGAATTCGACGGCCGCCGCCGTGGCGAATTCCTGGAAAGCCTGGCCAAGCTGTCGGGCGCCGACCCGACCAGCAGCCTGGAACTGACCGTGCGCCGCAACAAGAAGCGCGTCCACGTCCGGGCGACCGTATTCCGCGCCGCGGGCGACAAGCTGTTGCTCTGCCGTTTCGAGATGGCCGAAGGCAGCCGCGAGCGCAGCGGCGACCTGCAGGAGATGACCGAACGCCTGTTCCAGCAGGGCATCGACGCGATGGTCTTCCTGGACCTTGACGGCACGGTGCGGGCGGCCAACGACGCCTTCCTGAACCTGACCGACAGCGGCAGCCAGGCCATGGTGCAGGGCCGGTCCTTTGCCGATTTCCTGTCGCGCGGGGCGATCGACCTGCGGGTGCTGCTGGACAACGTCAAGCGCGTCGGCCACATGCGCCACTATGCGACCCGGCTGAACACCGATTTCTCGGGCCAGGTCTCCGTCGAACTGTCGGCCACCCTGTTCCAGAACCGCACCAACCCCGGCATCGCGCTGGTGATCCGCGATTCCAACCTGGCCGATGCCACCCGCATCATTCCCGGCCCGACCGGGAACGAGGGCATGCGCAACGTCATGCAGATGGTCGGCTATGCCACCCTGCGCGACATCGTCGCCGAGACCACCGAGATCATCGAGAAGATGTGCATCGAGACCGCGCTGGAACTGACCGGCAACAACCGCGTCGCCGCCGCGGAATTGCTGAGCCTGTCGCGGCAGTCGCTGTATGTGAAGCTGCGCAAGTTCGGCCTGCTGGCCAAAAGCGCCGACTGACCCCCTTCGCCGTCAGGTCCGTTGCCCCGCGCTGGCGGGCATTTGATCCATGTCAATTCTACCCGTCGCGTTTGATGTAAACTCAAGTTTACACATCGGCCTCCGGGGGAAGCTGCCATGCGGATCGTCTTCGTTCACCCGAACTATCACTCCGGCGGCGCCGAGATCGCGGGCAGCTGGCCGCCGGCCTGGGTGGCCTACCTGACCGGGCACCTGCGCACGGCGGGGTTTTCGGACATCCACTTCATCGACGCGATGACGCATCATGTCGATCATGACACGCTGCGGGCGCGGCTGGCCGAATTGCAACCCGACCTGGTCGGCTGCACCGCGATCACGCCGTCGATCTACGAGGCCGAAGAGGTGCTGCGGATCGCCGCCGAGGTGGTGCCGCAGGCCGTGCGGGTGCTGGGCGGGGTGCACGCGACCTTCATGTTCCGCCAGGTCCTGTCCGAAGCGCCCTGGATCGACGTCATCGTCCGCGGCGAGGGCGAAGAGATCATGACCAACCTGGCCTGCGCCGTGCGCGATGGCCGCTGGCCCGCGGATCGCCGCAAGATCAAGGGCCTGGCCTTCCACGACGGCGAAGAGATCGTCGCCACCCCCGCCGCCAGCACGGTCAAGGACCTTGAGGCGATCAAGCCCGACTGGTCGATCCTGGACTGGGAGAAATACATCTACATTCCGCTGGGCGTGAAGGTCGCGATCCCCAACATGGCGCGCGGCTGCCCCTTCACCTGTTCCTTCTGTTCGCAATGGAAATTCTGGCGCGACTACCGCGTGCGCGACCCCAAGAAGGTGGCGGACGAGATCGAGGATCTGGTCACCAACCACGGCGTCGGCTTCTTCATCCTGGCGGACGAGGAACCCACCATCAACAAGAAGAAATTCGTCGAGTTCTGCCAGGAACTGATCGACCGCGGCCTGAACAAGCGGGTCAAATGGGGCATCAACACCCGCGTCACCGACATCTACCGCGACCGCGACCTGCTGAAGTTCTACCGCAAGGCGGGGCTTGTCCACGTCAGCTTGGGCACCGAAGCCGCGGCGCAGCTGAAGCTGGACATGTTCAACAAGGAAACCAAGGTCGAAGAGAACAAGGAGGCGATCCGCCTTCTGCGCGAGGCCGACATCTTCACCGAGGCGCAGTTCATCGTGGGGCTCGACAACGAAACGGCGGAAACGCTGGAAGAGACCTACAAGATGGCCTGGGACTGGCAGCCCGACCTGGCGAACTGGTCGATGTACACGCCCTGGCCTTTCACGCCCTTGTTCCAGGAAATCAAGGACCAGGTCGAGGTCTTTGATTTCTCGAAATACAACTTCGTCACGCCGATCATGAAACCCGCCGCAATGACGCGCGGGGAACTTCTGGACGGCGTCATGAAGAACTATCGCCGCTTCTACATGAAGAAGGCGCTGTTCCATTACCCCTGGCGCGGCACGGGATTCCGCCGGCGCTATCTGCTGGGCTGCCTGAAGGCCTTCCTCAAGGCCGGCGTGGGGCGCACCTTCTATGACCTCGGCAAGGCGGGCTATTGGGGGCCGCAGACCAAGGCATCGGTCGATTTCCACTTTGACGAGACGCGCAAACTGGCCCCGGCGCAGGTCGCCGACTGGGAGGCCGCGGCAGACAAGGCGCGCAAGCACCGCGAGCGGCAAGAGGCCGTGCGCGGCCAGATGAAGGAACGCGCCGCCGAGCGGGCCGAATTCAGGATGCCCGCCGACATGCCGATGGCCTGCGGCGGCAGCAGGGAGCAGATGCAGGAACCCGCGGAATAGGGGGCGGCGATGGACGGCAGCCTCCCGATCCGGGCCGAGGGCGACGCGCGCATCGGCCCCAACGCGATCCTGCAGACGGTCACGGTGCTTGACCGGCACTGCGGACGCCCGACGCGCGACCACATCCTGGCCTTGGCGGGGGTCGACATCCCGCCGCCCGACTCGGGCATGGTGCCCGAGGCCGACTGCATCGCCGTCCAGCGCGCCGTGCGGCTGGCCCTGGGCGATGCGTCCGGGGCGGTCCTGCGGCTGGCCGGACTGTCAACCGCGGATTACATCCTGGCGCACCGCATTCCGCGGCCGGCGCAGCTGTTGCTCCGGTCCCTGCCGGGGCCGTTGGGCGCCCGCTTGCTGACGGCGGCGATCACCCGGCACGCCTGGACCTTCGTCGGCTCGGGACGCTTTGCGGTGGAATCGCACCGCCCGCTGACCTTTCGCATCGACGCCAATCCGCTGGCGCCCGGCCCTGCCGAACCTCCCGGCTGCCCCTGGCATGCCGCCGTTTTCGAACGGCTTTTCGCCCGCCTTGTCTGGCCCTCTGTCGCGGTCGAGGAAACCTCTTGCGGATCGGTCGCACCAGGGCCTTGCCGCTTTGTCCTGCACCCCCGCGGCAACCTGCGGCTTGGGCGCGCGGCCGTCACGCGCGGTTGACACTAATCCTTGCCCGACTCCGCAATGTCATGTTTACTTGACACATGAGCGCCCTCGACACCCTGCCTATCCGCACCCTGCCTGAGCCGCGCGCCATGCTGCGGCTGATCAAGCCGGTGACCTGGTTCCCGCCGGTCTGGGCCTATCTCTGCGGCGCGGTCAGTGCGGGCGTTCCCCTGGCGGGGCATTGGCCGCAGGTGGTTCTGGGCATGGTGCTGGCCGGCCCCATCGTCTGCGGCATGAGCCAGGCCGCCAACGACTGGTGCGACCGTCACGTCGATGCGGTCAACGAACCCGACCGACCGATCCCCTCGGGCCGCATCCCGGGCCGTTGGGGCCTGTGGATCGCGCTGGCGATGACGGCGCTGTCGCTGGCCGTCGGCTGGCTCTTGGGCCCCTGGGGCTTTGCCGCCACCGTGGTGGGCGTGCTGGCCGCCTGGGCCTATTCGGCCGAGCCGGTGCGGCTGAAGCGGTCGGGCTGGTACGGCCCCGGCCTGGTCGGCCTGAGCTATGAGGGCCTGCCCTGGTTCACCGGCGCCGCCGTGCTGTTGGCCGCGGCCCCGCGGATCGAGATCGTGTTGATCGCGCTGCTTTACGCCCTTGGCGCCCATGGCATCATGACCTTGAACGATTTCAAGGCCCTGGAGGGGGACCGCCAGCATGGCGTGCGCTCGCTTCCGGTGGTGCTGGGGCCGGAAGTGGCGGCCAAGATCGCCTGCACGGTGATGGCCTTGACGCAGCTTCTGGTCATCGCGCTCTTGGTGATCTGGGGCAAGCCCTGGCATGCGCTGGCGGTAACGGCGCTCTTGCTGGCACAACTGGCCGCAATGCGGGTGCTGTTCCGCGACCCCAAGGGAAAGGCGCCCTGGTACAACGGCACCGGCGTAGTGATGTATGTGACCGGCATGATGATTTCCGCCTTCGCGCTGAGGGGGCTGGGATGACGCTGGG